>JAKANG010000265.1 GCA_021812505.1 Pseudomonadota bacterium | reverse complement strand
CGACTACAAGCCGTGGTCCTGGGAGGAGAACGGCAAGCTGAAAGGCGTGGATGTCGAGATCGGCGCGGCTCTGGCCAAGGCGCTTGGCGTACAGGCCGATTACTTCCTGGTGCGCGCCGACGACAGCATCAACGACGATTTGCGCAACGGCGTGTGGAAGGGCACGGTGCTCGGCGAACAGCCGGGCGACGTGATGCTGCATGTTCCCAACGATCCGAAAATCGAGTCGGACAACGACCGGGTCAAGCTGACGGCGCCCTACCAGATGGAAGGGCTGGCGATGGCGGTCGAGCCCGCCAAGGCCGAGGCGGCCAGGGATTTCTCGCTGTTCGAGCGTGAGAAGGTCGCCGTGGACATGCAAACCTTGTCCGACATCATCCTGCTCTCGGAGCACGACCACAAGCTCATCCCGAACGTGGTTCATGTGCACGGCGAGGAAAAGGCCGCCGAGGCCTTCAACGAGGGGAAGGTGGTCGCCTTCTATGGCGAAGCGGCCATGGTCGAGAGCCTCGCCCATCAGGC
The DNA here is from genome assembly GCA_021812505.1 of Pseudomonadota bacterium. The sequence continues at coordinate 3,402 of JAKANG010000265.1, read as the reverse complement.
TTCCCGTCCGGTGACGATCGTCTTTCCCCACAGCCGCATGGCCAAGACCTGGCCGGTCGGCGGCGCGGTGAAAGCCGATTCCATCGATCTCGCCGACGCGATCGATAAGGCGGTCGCCGACCTGTCGAAATCCGGCGAGCTGAAGAAGATTTTTGCGTCGTATGGCGTCTCCTGGCGCCCTCCGCCGCAAGAAAATTGACCGCATGCGGTCGTGGCGCGCGACGGGCTCTCCGCCGCGCGCGTTGGAATGGCGCAGGCTCCGCCCGCGCTTGTCTCTGGGAGGAATGAGAATGATGAAAACCACTCTTCTGGCCGGCGTCTCCGCTTTGGGGATCGCCCTCGCCGGCGCCGCGCAGGCGGCCGGCGTCACCGACGCGGATCTTTTGAACGACGGCGCCAACACCAAGCAGGTCGTCACCAACGGCATGGGCCTGCAGGCGCATCGCTTCAGCCCGCTGAAGCAGATCAACACCTCCAACGTCAAGGATCTCGTTCCCGCCTGGTCCTTCTCCTTCGGCGGCGAAAAGCAGCGCGGCCAGGAAGCCCAGGCCCTGGTGCATGACGGCGTCCTCTATGTCACCGGCTCCTACAGCCGTCTTTACGCAATGGACGCCAAGACCGGCGAAAAGCTTTGGGAATTCGACGCCCGCCTGCCCGAGGGCATCATGCCTTGCTGCGACGTGATCAACCGCGGTCCGGCGCTCTATGGCGACAAGGTCTTCTTCGGCACGCTCGACGCCCAGATTTACGCCCTCAACGCCAAAACCGGCAAGGTCGCCTGGCATAAGGCGATCGACGACTTCAAGGCCGGCTATTCCTATTCCGCCGCGCCGCTGATCGTCCCGACCAAGGCTAACGGCGCGCTGGTCATTACCGGCGTGTCGGGCGGCGAATTCGGCGTCGTCGGCCGCGTCGAGGCGCGCAATGTCGACACCGGCGAACTGGTGTGGAGCCGTCCCGTCCTCGAGGGCCTGACCGGCACCTACCAGGGCAAGGAAACCACCATGACCGGCAAGACCAACGAGACCTGGCCGGGCGACATGTACAAGACCGGCGGCGGCGCCCCCTGGCTCGGCGGCACCTACGACCCGGAAACCAAGCTGATCTTCATGGGCACCGGCAATCCGGCTCCCTGGAACTCCTGGCTGCGCCCGGGCGACAACCGCTGGACCTCGTCTCGCGTCGCGATCAATCCGGAAAACGGCGAATTCGTGTGGGGCTTCCAGACCACGCCGCATGACGGCTGGGACTTCGACGGTGTGAATGAATTCATTCCGTTCGACGCCAAGGTCAATGGCAAGGCGATGAAGCTCGGCGCCACCGCCGACCGCAACGGCTTCTTCTATGTGCTCGACCGCACCAACGGCAAGTTCCTCCACGCCATGCCCTTCGTCAACAAGATCAACTGGGCCAAGGGCATCGACAAGAACGGCCGCCCGGAATACAACGACGACAACCGTCCGGGCGACCCCTCCAAGTCGGCGGACGGCAAGGAAGGCAAATCGGTCTTCGCGGTTCCCTCCTTCCTCGGCGGCAAGAACCAGATGCCGGTCTCCTATGACGACCAGACGCATCTGTTCTATGTCCCGTCGAACGAATGGGGCATGGACATCCACAATGAGCCGGTCGTCTATAAGAAGGGCGCCGCCTATCTCGGCGCCGGCTTCAACATCAAGCCGGTGTTCGACGATCATATCGGCTCGCTGAAGGCGATCGACCCGATCGCGCAGAAGGTGGTGTGGGAATACAAGAACAAGGCTCCGCTGTGGGGCGGCGTTCTCTCCACCGCCGGCGGCCTGGTCTTCACCGGCACGCCCGAGGGCTATCTGATGGCCTTCGACGCGAAGAACGGCGCGATCCTGTGGAAGTTCAACGTCGGCACCGGCATTGTCGCGCCGCCGATCACCTGGGAGCAGGACGGAACGCAGATGATCGGCGTGGCCGCGGGCTGGGGCGGCGCCGTGCCTCTGTGGGGCGGCGAAGTCGCCAAGACCTTCAAGGGCATCAACCAGGGCGGCTCCTACTGGACGTTCAAGTTGGCCTCGCACACCGCCGGCCAATGAGCCATCCGGCGCGACCCCGGACAAAATCCGGGGTCGAGCGCCCGATCGACGCGGAAGGCGGCCGTGCGAAACGCGGCCGCCTTTTTATTTCGACTCCTTGCGCGCGGCGGCGCCAGGGCGCAAATTCCAATCAAATGCGCGTGGCCCCGCCGAGGGCGGAGGTCTCGCGCGCGGACAAGAGATTTCGGCGGAGGAAGGCCAGGATGACGCGGATCTTGATCGTGGACGATCATCCCCTGTTTCGCGAGGCGCTGGAAAGCGCGGTGCGGCTGGAGCGTCCGAATTGCGAAATCTTCGAGGCGACGTCGATCGACGAAGCGATGAACGTGCTGGCGCGGGAGAAGAGTTTCGACCTCGGCCTGTTCGACCTGTTCCTGCCGGGAACCACCGGCCTGTCCGGACTGGTGCGCGTGCGCGCGGCCTATCCGCACCTGCCGATCATGGTGGTTTCCGCGCATGAGGATCCGCGCGTGGTGCGCGACCTGCTCGCCCTCGGCGCCGCCGGCTTCGTCTCCAAGGCGACGTCGAAGAGCGAACTCGCCCACGCCATCAGCGAAGTGCTCAACGGCTCGGTCTATCTGCCGGAGCGTTTCCGCGACCTCGACCAGCCGCAGCCCTCCGAGGTCCAGCGCGAGGACATGCTGCGCCGCCTGCAGGATCTCACCCCCCAGCAATTGCGCGTGCTCGACATGATCCGCGCCGGCCTGCAGAATAAGCAGATCGCCTATGAGCTTGGCGTCGCCGAAACCACCGTCAAGGCGCATGTCTCGGAAATCCTGCGCAAACTGAACGTCTATAGCCGGACCAAGGCGGCGATCGAGGTCGGCAAGATGGATTTTGCGCGAAACGCGGCCGACAGCCATGCCGGCGGCGACAAGACCTCGTCCCACTGAGGGCCCCGCGAAGGACTCCGCCGTGCGTTCCCTTTCCCGCCGCCTTTTCCTCGCCGCGAGCGCCGCCGCCCTCGCCTTGCCATCGTCGGTTCGCGCGGCGGCCAAGCTGCGCCTCGCGGTCCAGGCGACAGGCAGTTTCGCCTGGGAGCTGGCGACCGCCCGCGCTTATGGCCTCGACAAGGCGGAAGGAATCGATTTCGAGACGACCCAGCTGGCGACGACGGAGGCCGGCAAGGTTGCGCTGATCGGCGGCGGCGCCGACCTCATCCTCTCGGACTGGCTGTGGGTCGCGCGCGAGCGGGGGCTCGGAACGCCTCTGATCTTCTATCCCCATTCGACGGCGCTGGGCGCGGTCATGGCCAAGTCCGCTCCTTTTCCATGGAAGGCCTCGGATCTCGTCGGCAAGAAGATCGGCGTGGCCGGCGGCTCGCTCGACAAGAGCTGGC
>JAKANG010000264.1 GCA_021812505.1 Pseudomonadota bacterium | reverse complement strand
GCCCGACAACGCCGACCATGAACTCGAGGAACTGGCGCGGCGGATGCGCGCCGACAAGCCTTATAATCCGCGCAACGAGCTGACCAAATAAAAAAGCCCCCGGCCGCGCGGCCGGGGGCTCTTTTCGGGATCACAAATCCCGTCGATGGTGCGGGCGGCCGGGCTCGAACCGGCACGGCCGAAGCCGAGGGATTTTAAGTCCCTTGCGTCTACCAATTTCGCCACGCCCGCGGCGGCTTTGTTATAGGGTCGGGCGCGGGCGGCGGCCAAGCGGAATTTCCACCACATCCTCAATGAAAATCACGCGACTTCGGGATCACCCGCACATTGCGCGGGTGGCGGGCGCGATCGGGGGCGCCGTGAGCGGCTTCCGACAGGCGCGAGAGTTCGTCCGAGCGGTCATGGATGCGCCGCGCCAGCAGATGGACCACGCCGGCCCAGCTCTTCTGGACGCGCCCTTCCACCGCCATCAGCCGCGCGGCCATGGTCGGCTTGCGGTAAAGCTCGAACAGGGTCGAAAAAAGCGCGACATTGATGACGCCGGTCTCATCCTCCAGCGTGATGAAGATCATCTTGCCGTTCCCCGGCCTCTGCCGGACGATGACCAGACCCGCCGCCTTCTTCCAGGCGCCGTCGGAACAGGCGGGGAGATCGCTGGCGCGGATGAATTTTTCACGCGCGAAAAGCGGTCGCAGAATTCGCATGGGATGGGCGCGCAGCGACAGGCGCAGGGTCTGGTAATCGGCGACGACTTCTTCGCCGATCCTCAGGTCTGGCAATTGCGGATCGGGCTCGGCGCCCAGCTCCTCGACGCCCGCCGCGGCGAAAAGCGGCAGAGGCTTCGCGCCCGGCAGGCGCCGCGCCGCCCATAGCGCCGTGCGACGGTCGATGCTTTTCTCCGGCGCAAGGGATAAAGTCCGGCAGGAGCGGAAGGCGTCGGCGTCGGCGAGCGTCTTCAGGCAGCGCGCGGAAAGACCGGCGCGGGCGGCGCAGGATTCGACCGTCTCGAAACCTTTTTCGCGCACGGCGATGAGCGCGTTGAGCTCCTGCTCGACCAGCCCGCCGACCTGGCGAAAGCCCAGCCGCAGCGCCAGCGCGCCGTTGGCCGTGCGCTCCAGCACATTGTCCCAGAACGAGTGATTGACGTCGACGGGACGGATTTCGACGCCATGTTCGCGGGCGTCGCGCACGATCTGCGCGGGAGCGTAAAAGCCCATGGGCTGCGAATTCAGGAGCGCGCAGGCAAAGACGGCTGGATGGCGGCATTTCAGCCAGGCCGAGACATAGACGAGCTGCGCGAAGGACGCGGCGTGGCTTTCCGGAAAGCCATAAGAGCCAAAACCCTTGATCTGCTCGAAACAGCGCTGGGCGAAGTCGCGCGCATAGCCGCGCGCGCACATCCGTTCGACCATCATCGTCTCGAATTCGCCGATGGTTCCGAGATGGCGGAAGGTCGCCATGGCGCGGCGCAGGCGATTGGCTTCTTCTTCCGAAAATTTCGCCGCGACCATGGCGAGGCTCATCGCCTGTTCCTGGAACAAAGGCACGCCGAGCGTCTTGCCCAGCACGCGATGCAATTCGTCGGGCGGGCCATGTTCGGGCGCCGGCGATGGGAAGCTGACCTTTTCCTCCCCGGCGCGACGGCGCAGATAAGGATGGACCATGTCTCCCTGGATGGGGCCAGGCCGCACGATGGCGACCTCGATCACCAGATCGTAGAATGTGCGTGGCCGCAGATGCGGCAGCATGTTCATCTGCGCGCGGCTCTCGACCTGGAAGACGCCGATGGAATCGCCCCGGCACAGCATGTCATAGACGGCGCGATCCCCGCGCGGGACGTCGGCGAGACCGATGCGCAGGCCCTCATGCCGCGCCAGCAGATCAAGACCCTTGCGGATGCAGGTGAGCATGCCGAGCGCGAGAATATCGACCTTCATCAGGCCGAGCGCGTCAATGTCGTCCTTGTCCCATTCGATGAATGTGCGGTCCGGCATGGCGGCGTTGCCGATCGGCGCCAGGGAATCCAATCGGCCGCGCGTGAGGATGAAGCCGCCGACATGCTGCGAGAGATGACGCGGAAAGCCGAGAATTCTTTGCGCGAAGAACAGCACCTGTTCGATGACCGGATTGTCCGGATTGAGCCCCGCTTCGGCGGTATGCTCCCTGCGCAGGCGCGGCGGCCCATAGGCGCCCCATTGCAGCGCGCCGAGCGCGGAGATCATGTCTTCCGAAAGTCCGAAAACTTTTCCGACGTCGCGCAGGGCGCTGCGCGGACGGTAGGAAATCACCGCCGCGGCGAGGCCGGCGCGCGCGCGGCCATATTTTTCGTAGATATGCTGGATGACCTCCTCGCGCCGCTCATGTTCGAAATCGACATCGATGTCCGGCGGCTCGCGCCGCTCCACGGAAATGAAACGCGCGAAGAGCAGGTCGTTTTCGGCGGGGTCAACGGAAGTGATTCCGAGCACGTAACAGACCGCCGAATTGGCGGCGGAGCCGCGCCCCTGGCAAAGAATGCTTTTTTCGCGCGCGAAGGCGACGATGTCGTGGATGGTGAGGAAGTAAGGCGCATAATCGAGCTTGCCGATCAGCGCCAATTCCTGATCGAGCAGGTCGCGCACCTTTTGCGGCGCGCCGAGCGGATAACGCTCCGGCAAGGCGCGGTGGACCAGCTCCTCCAGCCAGGCCTGCGGCGCCCAGCCGGTGGGGACCGGCTCGTCGGGATATTCATAGGCAAGTTCGCGCAAATGGAATTGCGCTTCGCCAAGGAAATGTTCGATCTCCTCGATCGCCTCCGGCGCGTCGGCGAACAGCCGCGCCATTTCCCGTGGTTCTTTCAAATGCCGCTCGGCGTTGCTTTCAAGCCGCCGTCCGGCTTCGGCGAGACTCATATGTTCGCGCACGCAGGTCAGCACGTCCTGCAAGGGACGGTCTTCGGGAAAGGCGTAAAGCGCGTCGTTCTGCGCGAGCAATCGCACGTCCGCCGCGCGCGCGATATCGCGCAGGCGCAGCAGGCGGCGGCGATCGGCGCCGCCGCGCGGCATATTGGCCCCGAGCCAGACGCGGCAAGAGGCCGCCCGCAGACGTGCGACGGTTTGTTCGAGACTGTCGAAAGTCCGCGTCGGGAGAGCGATCAACAGCAGATCGCCGGCGTCGGCCAGAAGATCGTCGAGCGCGAGGCGGCATTCGCCTTTTTTCGCGCGCCGCTTGCCGAGCGTGAGCAGGCGGCACAACTGGCCCCAGCCCGCCCGATTGGCGGGATAGGCGGCGACATCCGAGGCGCCATCTGAAAAGACGAGGCGCGCCCCGGCGAGGAATTTGAACGTTTTCGCGCGCTGGGAGATTTCGTCTTCGCCGCGCGCGAATTCCTCGAGCGCGCTGAGCGCGCGCACGACGCCGGCGACGGAATTGTAATCGCACAGGCCAAGGCCGCCGTAATTCATGCGCAGCGCGGCGGCGATCAGCTCCGCCGGATGCGAGGCGCCGCGCAGGAAGGAATAATTGCTGGCGCAAACGAGTTCGGCGTAAGGCGTCACGCGAAAAGTCCGTGCAGGAACCAGCCCGGCAGGTCGTCGCCGCGCTCATAAAGGCCGCGCCGATAGAGCCAGAATCTTTGGCCCTCGACATCCTCGACGCGGTAATAATCGCGCGTCGGCTCCTGGATCCCGAAGAAGGCCCAATCCGGCGCGATGCGTTCCGGCCCTTCGGCGCGCAGGATCTCGTGCATTTTCCGCCGCCAGCGGAACCGCGCCGGCGGTCCGTCGGGCGCCAGGGCCAGAACCTCGACCGGCTGGGGCGGATCGAACAAAGTGAGCGGGCGCGCGGGAGGCTCGCCCTCCGGCGGCCTGGGCCAGGCCTCGGTGGCAGAGGATGAAGAAGCGATCGCAACAGGAGCGGCATAGCCGGCGCGCTCCGGCTCATGCGCGTCGCCCTGCATGAAGC
>JAKANG010000263.1 GCA_021812505.1 Pseudomonadota bacterium | reverse complement strand
CTTCGGAGCATCAGCCATCATGGCCATCCGCGGTGCTGGCGTTTCGCCCATCAGCGCCTTGACGCCTCCGGCCTTCATCGTGTCGCCGAGATTGCGCACAAGAGAGCGCGCCGCTTTCGCCGGGCTTGACGCCGCGATCAGCAGGCGGGCGGAACGCGCCCTCGAACAGGCGGACCAGCTCGCTGAATATTCAGCGCTCCAGGACGATCGCTCGCGGCTCGCGCTCGAACTCGACGCCGCGGCGCGGCGCGCCCGCGCCCTCGAAGCGGCCAATCTGGAGGCTGCGCGGCGGATCGAGCGCGCCGCCGCTGCGGTGCGCGCCGTTCTCACCGCCGACACCCATCAAAGCGAACGGTCGGCCTATGCCGGAGCAAGCACTCCGAAGCACCCTTCTTCGTTTCGGGAGTCGTGAATGGCGCAGACCATAGTGACCATTGCCGGACGGACCTATCGCATGAATTGCGACGAGGGCGAGGAGCCGCATATCCAATCGCTTGCCCAGATGGTGGACGCCAAGATCTCGGAACTTCGCGGCGCTTTCGGCGAGATTGGCGACCAGAGGATCACGGTCATGGCCGCGCTGACCATCGCCGACGAGCTTGTCATCGCCCGGAAAAAGCTCGCGGCCGAGATCGAAGCGGCTGAAAGGGCGCGGATCGAGGCCGATGAGTGCCGCCGGCGCGAGGCGGACTGGGCGACCGCCGCGGCGCTCGCGCTCGACGAGACCGCTGAACAAATCGAAGCGGTTACACGCGCCTTCGCCGCCGAATAGGGATGAGACCGTCCTACGCCTCGGCCTCGCGGCAGTTCGACAAACCGCCGAGAGGCGTCATGTCGAGTTGCGCCAGCATCACGATCGCGCGGGCGCGGCTGTATACCTTAAGCTTGCGCAGAATCTCGCCGACATGGGCTTTCACCGTCGTTTCGCTGATGCCGAGGCGATGAGCGATCACCTTGTTGGGCAAGCCCTCCGCCAGCAGGAGGAGCACGCATTTCTGCCGCGCGGTGAGCTTGTCGAGCCGGGCGCGCAACACATCCTCGTCCCTCGGAGGCCCGCCATCCGTCATCGGCGCGAGCGGCGGCGCGAAAGTGACGGCGGCGGCGATATTGTATGCCGCCTGCAGGAATTCGGCGAGCGTCTCGCCCGCCGCCTCGCCGTGACGGCGTGCGAGCCCGATCTGCCGGCGGGTCAGTTCGCCGGGCGTCCGCGCCGCGCCCAACGCCTCAAGCAACTCGATGGTCGCGTAAGCGCTGTCCTCGATCGAGTGCAGCGCCCGCAGCTGAAGTTCGCGAATCCCGGCCGCAAGCGCGGCGTTGCGAGTCTCGGCCGCCGCCGCCGCCTCCTCGACCGCCGCCCGCAGCAGGCCGAAAACCGTGCCCGCCTGCCGGGCAAACACAGCTTCAACGGCGCCGCCATTCGTCGAAGCGGAGGCGCCGTCCATGGGCGCGGCGCCGGCGGAAGGTTCGGCGGCTTCTTCCATGGACGGAGGATCGTCCGACGGCGTCCGGCCCGTCTCGGGCTCGTATCGGCTATCCCTGTAGCTTGCCATCGGTCGATCCTGGAGCGAAAGAAAAAACGGCGCGCGCAACGCCGTGACGCGCCTCCAAAATTTCTATGCTGCAATGCAGCATATTTGCCGGCGCGCCTATTGTACTTTCGGACATTATCTCGTTCATACAAAGACATGGCGCAAGAGCCCGTCGCAAGAAGAACAATTCGGCGCACCCGATCCGCGCACGACCGGGGGGATGGCGGTCCCCGAGGTCGCCATGGGTTAGGAAACCTTTGGCCTGCTCAACGAAGGGCGCGACAAAGCCCTACAGGCCGCGCGTTGCTTTTTTTGGCTCGAGCCGTGGGGCCGGCAAGCCGCGGCGCCGCCGGCCTCGACGTCTGGCCCGCCGCGATTGAGAAAACGCTCGCGGAAGGAGCGTGGGAGCGGACCTCCGCTGACAGTTCGCGCGGACCGAAAGTCGCGACCGGGAGCGCGACTCCTTCGGGGCCTTGCGGCGATGGCGACAGCGTCGTGCAGGCCGCGCAGTCTGGCGAGAGGATCGCCGATTTCCTCGCGCGCGCATTTTAGGGCATAGTCGTCGCGACCCCAACGAAACGCGGCGCCCTTCGAAGCCCTTCATCATGGCCAAAAAAACCAAGACCTCGAAAAGCGCGGAGAGACCGGCGCGCAAAAAACCGCAGGCTGCGAAAAAACGCCAGGCCCCGAAAAAACAGGGAGCCGCCAAGAAACCGGAGGCCCCCAAAAAGCGCGGGTCGAACGTATTGGGCCTGACTTTGCCGCTCGCCCGGGCGCGCAAGCTCGCCGGCGATCTTTATGAGGCGGCGGGCCTCGCTCTGTGGGCGGACGCGATCGAATCCGCCGAGGAGGCGAAGCGATCGACGCTTGTCCATCTTCAGGATTCGCTTTGCGACGCGGCTGATTTCCTGCGCGAGGCCAAGGCGACAAATCCCAAGCACCTGCATCTCTATTGGGTAGCCTGCCTCGATCGCGACGGCCTGCCGACCACCAACCCGCGCTTCGTCACCGCCGCGAGCGAAAAGGAGGCTCTGGCGATCTGGCGCAAGGCGTTCAAGGGCGAATTCGGCCGCCGCCGCCCGCGCGCCCAGCTTGTTCCGTCGCTGGCCGCCGTTCCAGGCGTGCACGAATGATGCCGTTCGCGAGACGTGGCGAAAGGCCGCGCTTGCCGAACGCCGCGCAAATCCTTAAGACCGCCGGAATCCAGCCAAACGAGGCCTGATAAGATGATCCGTCTGGGCGAGACGCGCGGAAGGGACAATAATTTCGACCTGATCCGCGTCATCGCCGCTTTTTCGGTGCTGTTCGCGCACAGCCGCGCGCTCTCGGGCGCGGCGCAACCCCTGGCTAAAGGCGCGCTCGGGGTGTTCGACGCGGGCACGGTCGCGGTGGACGTTTTTTTCTTCACCAGCGGCTTGGGATTGTGATAGCGACGGCTATCCGGAAATTTTTGTCGCGCACGAAAACGCGACGTTTTGCGGCTGGCGCTTTCTGGAATATCGAATACAGCAAAGAACGCGGGACCTATTACGCATTCACCCAGAAGGGCCGACCCGGCGATAGCGGCGGAGAAGCGAATTATCCGGCTATCCTGGCCCGGGGATGGCCTTTCGCGCTGCTGATGATCATCCTGATTACTCTGTTTATCCTTGACCATCTGTTCAAACTGCTGTAATGTATGATGGTAACGCCTGAAATCCCCGGCATAGCATCAGGTGAGGGAAAAGAGTTTCGCCGGACTCATGTCGATAGTTATCAGCAATTTTTTATCGAAATCAAAGCAATGGTGGCCCCCATGAGAAAAATTTCACTTATCCGGTTGACAGTCGCGGCACTGATCTTCTCAGCGCTGGGCGCATTGAACCAACAGCCAGCCGTCCGCGTTGTAGACGCCCAATCGGGCCTCCGGATGAGAGAGACTCCCGACCTGAAGGGGAAGGCGATCGATCTTATTCCCAACGGCACCGAAGTCGTCCTCCTGGAAGAAAAAGGAGGAGAGGTCACCATATCGGGGGCACGGGGCAAATGGTCACGGGTGGCATGGAACGGGAAAACTGGGTGGGTCTTCGGGGGATTTCTCGCCACACGCGACGAAATGGTAGAGCGTGAGCTGCGGGAGATGCCTCTTTCACTTGACGAATTGATTAACCACACCTACACCTGGGAGCTGAATCCCGATTCGCACACCGAAGAGATGACCTTCACCCTCAACGGTGACAATACGTTTAAGTGCACCTGTGCCCTGGACGGAACGGGCAGGTCGGACATTACCGGAACCTACCGGGCGGTTCTGAGCAGAAAGACCGTCACGTTTTATTTCACCGGCACGGCCACGTCGGTCACGGTCTTCGATATCCAGCGTCAATCGGTGAAAAAATTCAACAACGGAAAGCTGGTAATAACGAAGAATAAGGA
>JAKANG010000262.1 GCA_021812505.1 Pseudomonadota bacterium | reverse complement strand
GGAATCGAAGCTCGCCATTTCGTTCAGGAAGGCGCAGGCGGCGCTGATCAGCGGAAAAGCCAGCGCCGCGCCGGTGCCCTCGCCGAGGCGAAGTCCGAGATCGAGCAGCGGCGTGGCCTTCATCGCGGCGAGTTGCGCCCGCGTTCCCGGTTCGGCGGACGCGTGGCAGAAAATCGCATAATCGAGGAAGGCCGGCGCGATCCGGGCGGCGGCCAAGGCCGCCGCGCCGCAGATGAAGCCGTCGACCAGAACCAGCATCTTTTTGCGCGCGGCGCCGAGCATGGCGCCGGTCATCATCGCAATTTCGAATCCGCCGAAATGGGCCATGACCGCCAGCGGATCGTAGCGATCGCCATCCCAGGCTTCCAGCGCCTGAAGCAGCAAAGCCCGTTTGCGCGCCAGTCCCTGGTCGTCGTGGCCGGTTCCGCGCCCCACGCAGCCCTCCAGCGGCTCGGCGGTTAGGCAATGGGTGATGAGCGAAGCGGCGGCGGAATTGCCGATTCCCATTTCGCCGAAGGCGACGATGTCGCAGCCCTCGGCGGCCAGTCGGCGGACAATTTCGGCGCCGCGCGCCATGGCTTCGTCGCGCTGGGCGCCGGTCATGGCCGGACCTTCGAGGTAATTCGCGGTTCCAGGCGCGATTTTCGCGTCGATGAGCCCTGCGCGTTCGTCGAACTCATACGCGACGCCGGCATCGACGATAGTCAGGGCGAGGCCGTTGGCGCGCGCGAAAACATTGATCGCCGCGCCGCCGCCCAAAAAGTTTTCGACCATCTGCCAGGTGACGTCCTGCGGATAGGCCGAGATCCCCGCCTTGGCCGCGCCGTGATCGCCGGCGAAAACCACCATGTGCGGAAGATTGAGGCGCGGCGTCAGGCTCTGGCGCGCGCGGCCGATTTGCAGCGCGATATCCTCGAGCCGGCCGAGCGCGCCGAGCGGCTTGGTCTTGCGATCGATCTTTTCCCTGAGCGCGCCATCCATCGCACGCGACGCGGGCGCGACTTTCCAATCCTGCGAATGCATCCGATTCGACCTTTGCCGGCGCGCCCGGTCCAGAAGCGCGCGAGAAAGACTTCGGCAGGTCTTCTGACTCCCGGATCGGCCGTCCGCCGCGCCTTCCCGCCCGAAGGCAGTGGCCGCCGCAGAAACTGCGGCATGCGGCTTTCGTCCCCGGTCACAGCGGCGGGCCCGTCGCCGATTTTCACGGCGTTCCCTTGACCGAATCGCCCGTATCTTATCCGACCTTGGCCAATAGGCGGAAAAACCATTGGCCGCGCCGCGCAAGGGCGCGATATAGAGGCTCATGCTCGAACTCGTTCTTGGCGGCGCCCGCTCCGGCAAAAGCGCTTTTGCCGAAAAACAGGCGCGCCTGTCCTCCTTGCCGGTCGTCTATGTCGCCACCGGCGAAGCAGGCGACGGGGAAATGCGCGCGCGCATCGAAAAACATCGCCGGCGGCGCCCGGACGATTGGCGCACGGTCGAGGAGCCGCTGCGTCTGGCCGAGGCTTTGACGCGCGAGGCCGCAGCCCAAAAATGCGTGTTGGTCGATTGCCTGACGCTTTTTCTGTCCAATGTCCTGCTGGGTGGCGCGGAGGACGAAATCGGCCATCTGCTGGCCGTCCTGCCCGGCCTGCCTGGACATATCGTGGTGGTCAGCAACGAGGTCGGCTGGGGAATCACGCCCGTCAATGCGCTGGCGCGACGTTTCGCCGACGAACAGGGACAGCTCAACCGGCGTGTCGCCGAGATCGCCGAAAAGGTCACGCTGGTCGCGGCGGGCCTGCCGCTGCGATTGAAGTGATGGCCGTGGCGCCCAACGGAGTGAAATGCGCATGACGCCGGCGAGCTTTACCCCGGCTTTGCTGCTCGGGCTCGGCCTGGAGGCGGCGATTGGATGGCCTGGGCCGCTTTATCGGCGCATCGGCCACCCGGTGACCTGGATCGGGGTCGCGATTTCGGTTCTCGACCGCAAGCTCAATCGCGAGAACGCTGCGCCCGCGCTGCGCAGGGCCGCGGGCGTTTTGTGTCTTCTGCTGGTCGTCGGCGTGGCGGCGGCTCGCGCCATCATTGCCGAGGCGGCCTTGCCCTCCGGCTGGCGCGGGCGGGCTTTCGGCGCGCTGCTGGCCTGGCCTTTCATCGCCGCGCGCTCACTCTACACCCACGTCGGCGCGGTGGCGACGCCGCTGAAAGCGGGTGATCTCGAAGCCGCGCGCCGCGCCTGTGCGATGATCGTCGGCCGCGACACGGAAAATCTCGACGAGGGAGGCGTCGCCCGCGCCGCCCTTGAAAGCCTGAGCGAAAACGCCTCCGACGGCGTCGTCGCGCCCTTGTTCTGGGGCGCCGTCGCCGGCCTGCCGGGCCTTGTCGGCTACAAGGCGCTGAATACGCTGGATTCGATGGTCGGACACCGCACGCCGCGCTTCGAGGCCTTCGGCTGGGCCTCTGCGCGCGCCGATGATGTCGCCAATTTTGTCCCCGCGCGGCTGACGGCGCTGCTGTTCGCGCTGGCCGCGCCCCCAAAGGCCGCCGCTTTTTCCGTGATGTTCCGCGACGCCCGCGCGCATCGTTCGCCCAACGCCGGCTGGCCGGAATCGGCTTTTGCCGCGGCGCTGGGCGTGCGCCTGTCCGGCCCGCGCGCCTATGCCGGGCGGATCAAAGACGAGCCCTGGCTCAATCCCGGCGGACGCGACCCAGACGCAGCCGACCTCGCGGCCGGACTGGCGCTCTACCTTCGAACAATGCTGCTGGCGGCGGGGCTGCTCGCCGTGCTGGCGGCGGGGAGCATCGCATGAGCCCGCGCGACCATGGTGGCGATCTCGACCGCGCCCGCGCGATTTTCGGCGAGGGCGACTGGATCGACCTGTCCACCGGAATCAACCGGATTCCTTACTCCGCCGTCGAGATTCCGCCGCGCGCCTTCGCCGATCTGCCGACCCGCGCGGATATCGAAAACCTGCTCGCCGCCGCGCGTGCGGCTCTCGCGACGCCAGCGTCCATCGCCGCCCTGGCCGGGGCGCAGACCGCGATCCAACTGCTCGCGTCCCGCGGACCGAAAGGCCTCGTCCGCATCCTGGGGCCGACGTATAACGAATATGAAGCGCGTTTCGCGGGCGCTGGCTCGCGCATTGAAATAATTTCGGATTTCGACGCGCTGGCGGGCGCCGATATCGCGGTGGTGGTCAATCCCAATAATCCGGACGGACGGCGCATCGCGCCAGATATGCTGCTGAGATTGAGCGATAAGGTCGGGCGGCTGCTGATCGACGAAAGTTTTGGCGACACCACGCCGGAGCTCTCGCTATGCCCGCAGGCGGACAGAGAAAATCTCGTCGTCCTGCGCTCGTTCGGCAAATTTTACGGCCTCGCCGGGCTGCGGCTGGGCTTCGCGCTCGGCGGCGAAAAGATTGTCGCGGCCTTGCGCGACGCGGCGGGTCCATGGCCGGTTTCCGGTCCTGCCATCGCCGTCGGGACCGCCGCTTTGCGCGACGAGACATGGCGCGTCGCCACGCGTCAGCGTCTGGCGCGGGACGCAAAGCGGCTCGACGCTTTGGCCGCGCGCGCCGGATGGCGTTTTGTTGGCGGAACCGGACTGTTCCGGCTTTTCGAGACCGGAGACGCTCGCGCCGCGCAAGAAAAACTGGCGCGGCAGAAAATCTGGACGCGCGCCTTTCCCTGGCGCGGCGGCTGGCTGCGGCTGGGTTTGCCCGGCGCGGAAACGGAATGGCGGCGGCTCGAGGTCGCGGTTTCGTCCTGAGCGCGTCAGTCGCCATCGGTCTTGCGCAGCAAGTAAGTGTCCATGATCCAACCGTGTTTTTCGCGGGCCTCGCTCCTGATCCTTTCGATTTCGCCGCCCACCTCCGACAGCTTTCCCGCCACCAGAATTTCATCCGGCGTGCCGAGATATGCGCCCCAGTAGATGTCCACGCCTTCCGCCCGGACCCGTTTGACCGC
>JAKANG010000261.1 GCA_021812505.1 Pseudomonadota bacterium | reverse complement strand
ATGTCACGCGCTCGTCGGCCGAAATGTCCGCCGCGCGCGCCGGCTTGCCCTCGCGCAGCAGGATGAGGCAGCGGTTGACGAGGTCGAGCAGTTCTTTGGAGTCCTTGTCGCCGCCGCGCGCCTTCTTTTCCAGATTGACCACGCGCTTTTCCAGCGATTCGAGATCGGCCAGCATCAACTCCGTCTCGATGGTCTCGATGTCGCGGATCGGATCGACGCCGCCTTCGACGTGGGTTATATCGCCGTCCTCGAAACAGCGCACGACATGGGCGATGGCGTCGCATTCGCGGATATTGGCGAGGAACTGGTTGCCGAGGCCCTCGCCCTTGGAGGCGCCGCGCACCAGCCCCGCGATATCGACGAAGGTCAGCCGCGTCGGGATGATCTCCTTGGAGCCCGCGATTTTCGCCAGCGCGTCGAGGCGCTCGTCCGGCACGGCGACGTCGCCGACATTGGGCTCGATGGTGCAGAAGGGATAATTGGCGGCCTGGGCCGCGGCGGTCTGCGTCAGAGCATTGAACAAGGTCGACTTGCCGACATTGGGCAGGCCGACGATGCCGCATTTGAAACCCATGGGAGAAGCTCTCTTTCGGTGAGGCGGGATTTGACGCGCCCTATGCGGCCCGCGCGGCGAAAAGGCAAGAGCGGGCGGCGCGAATCGCTTGACGAAGCGGCCATATTTCGGTCACCTCAACTTGCGACAAGGCGTGGTTTGCGCGGTTCCGGATCGAATGAGACAAGCCTTTCAACCTTCTTCGGCGCCTCGTCGCGCTTTGTGGTCCCTGCTCGCGGCCTCGGGCCTTGTCGCGGCGCTCGCGACGCCGGGCGCGGCGACGCAATGTCCGCGCGGGCAGTTCCTGTGGAAATCGAAAAACAAATGCGTCGACAAGGCCGAGGCGGCCAAGCTCGGCATCTACCACGGCCCGATTCCCCAACAGGAAAAGCCCGCAGCCGCGCCGGACGACGCGGCCAAGGGCAAGCCGGCGTCCGAGCAGCCCGCCGCCGAAGCAATCCCTCCGCCAGCGCCAGTCGCGCCGCAAGAGCCTGCCGCAATGCCGGCGCCGCCCGCCATGCAGCCGGCCGCCGCCCCAGCCCCCGCCGCGCCGTCCCCTTACGGCGACCTGCCGACCGACGCTTTCAACAAGGCGAAATGATCCTTCCAGCCTGTTCTCGTGATTGCATAGCGCGCGAAATCGGCTAAAAGCCGCGTCATGACCGAGGACATCTGCCCCTGCCGCGCCGGCGCGCAAGACAAGCTGGCCTTTTCCGCCTGCTGCGGACCCTATCTCGCGCGCGAAAAGAATCCGCCGACGGCGGAAGCCCTGATGCGCTCGCGCTATAGCGCCTTCGCGACCTCCAATATCGACTATCTTTTCGAAACCCTCGCCGAGGACCAGCGTCACGATTTCGACCGCGCCGCGACCGGCGACTGGGCCAAGAAATCGGAATGGCTCGGCCTCGACATTGTCGCGACCGAAGGCGGCGAGACCGGCGATTCGACGGGCGTGGTGACCTTCACCGCCCATTTCAACCGCGACGGCAAGAAACTCGCCCATCGCGAGCGTTCGCTGTTCCAACGCGACGGCGAAGGGCGCTGGCGCTTCGCCAGGGAATTGCCGATGAAGGGCGAGACTGTCGTGCGCGGGCCGCAGCCCGGCCGCAATGACCCCTGCCCCTGCGGATCGGGCAAGAAATACAAGAAATGCTGCGGCGCCGCCGCTTGAGCTTGGCGAATGTTCCGGAAAAGCGGCCCCGGATTTCGCAGACGAATATGCGCGAGAAACCAGAAGGCCAGCGCACGCTCGCTGAACTCGCGTTCGTCGCGAATGCGCTAAAGCGCGGGCCGGCGGTGGAATTCGTCGGCGGCCTCGCGCGCCAGCGCCGCCTGGACCGACAGCGAGAGATAATCGCCCAACAGATCAAAAACCGCGCGTTCGTCGATCGTCATTTTTCTCGCGCCGCGGTCATGAGCAAGCAAAAGGCCCCATAATTCGCCTTCGACACGAATTGGCAAGGAGAGCAACGCGGCGCAACCCGCGGCGCGCGCGCGCAAAATTTCGTCGGGCGTCGCGGCGCGCAGGAAAGCCATGCGGAGATCCGGTCGGCTGTCGCCGGCAAGGCCCACCGGCGCGGCGGCGACGTCGGCGACGAAGCGCAGCCGCGCCGCGCGAAGATCGGCCAGCGCTTTTTCCAGAAAATCGGCGCAAAGTTGTGCGTTGGCCTCGGCGTCCGGCCAGGTCAGCCGTTTCTGCTGGGCAAGGACGCGCGGGCCGCCGAGGTCCAGCCGCAGGATGGTGACGCAATCCCATTGCAGCATGGCCTGGATGAGCCGCGCCGCCAGGGTCATCAGCCGATTCAGGCCCCGCGCCGCCGCCAGCCGGTCGATCAGCGTGCGGAGGCGGTCCAGCGCGAAAGGATCGGCCTCGGCGGCGGTCTCGAATTCGATGATGGTCAGTTCGCCCGCGGCATGGACCGCGAAATCGTACAGGCCGGGAAGGCTGGGGATGGGCTGGCGGGGCGCCAGGGTCGGGCGCGGCGCCTCGCCGGCGCGCGACAGGCCATTGCGCAGAAGATGGGCGGTCGCCGAACCGACAAGATCCCGCAAGGCGAGGCCGAAAAATCCGCCCGCGCGCTCGGGGAACAAATCGGCAAGATTAGCGGAATGGTCGACGATGCGCGCCGCCTGGTCGTCGCAGATCGCCATCCAACCATGCGGCTGAATTGCTGGATTTTCTTTTCTTTTTGTTTTGGCAGCGTCTTCTGGCGTCATTCGCTTACTCCGACCTTCGCCGATCCCCGCCGCCGCGAGCATAATGGCTAAAAGAGCGTTGCAAATAGGCCACGACAAAATTTTTTTGAACTTTTTTGCGGCCGCGGCGTTTTAGCCCCCGGAGGTTCGTATTCGGGGAGAGTTGGCCATGCAGGGTTTGGAACGACAAATGCTTCGTTTTGGCCTCGTTCTGGCGTTGGCGTCGGGCCTGGCTTATGTCGCCGCCCATGCCCCCGCGCCGAAGCTCGCCGCGCGCCAAAATCCGGCGCCGATCGTGCTTGCCGTCGCTCTGGAGCAAAACGCCTTGCCGACACAATATTTCGCGCCCGATGGACGATCGGCGGGGCAGGAGCCGCGCGTCGACCAGTGCGAAGCCAACCCACATGCGATGTCGGACCATCACCTGATCGGCGACAAATCGGCGCAACGCGCAACGAAACGCAAGGTCGTCTTCTGCGGCTGATTCAGGTCTGGGGGTGCAAGCGGAACGGACCCGCCCGGCGCAGGTCCTTTTTTATGGCGCCTCGCTGATTGGTCGGTAGGGCGCGGGCAGTCTCCCGGCGTGGCGCAAATGCTCGAAAACCTTCAGGCCGAAAGGCTCGTTGCCATTGGGATGGACCAGGACGACCGCGGCCGGCGGCGCGACGGGCGTCAAGGCGAGCCAGGACTGCGCGCCCAAAGGGATCAGAAAGGCGTCGCGTACGGCGTCCATCGTAGCGCGGTCGGAAATCAGCCCCGGAAAACGGAAAAAGACGCTGGGAACTTCGCCATTCGCGATCAGCAGGCGCTCGACCTCAAAAATTTCCTGCCGCATGTCCACGCCCCGCATGAGCAGATAATTATGGGCGTCGGGCAGTCCGGGACGGTAGGGATGGCGGTCGGAATGGTTGACGAAGGCGATGTCGAGCCGCTTTTCCGCCTTCTCGCGCCGCAGCCAGAGAAAATCATCCGCGTGCTGCCTGATCCATAGCCCGCTGATCGCCAGCGCGATCGGGGTCCCGCCGACGCCTTCCAGCGACGTCAGGAAAGCGCGGTCGAGCGGACGATGCGACGGGCAGAGGTCGCCGGTCAGAAAAGCGCCGCCGCTGCGCCCATGAATGAGCCCGGCATTGTCGAACCAGGTCGCGCCCGCGGGGAGTTTTTTGCCCGGCGCATTGGAGTAGCCCTGCACCGCCCGCAGGA
>JAKANG010000260.1 GCA_021812505.1 Pseudomonadota bacterium | reverse complement strand
CGATGACCGTCGGGACGATGCTGGCGTAGAGACCATATTGCGGCGGCATTCCGGCGATCGTGGCGAAGGCCACGCCCTGCGGCAGCACGACCAGGGCGCCGGTGAGGCCGGCGAGAAGGTCGGCCCGCATCTGCGCGCCGGAAAGCAGAGACCCCCAGGCCAGAAAGGGGAAGATCGTCGCCGGCCCGAACCGGCGCGCTGGAGCTGCATCAGCCTGCGTCATGGTTGAAATTCGAACCTCCCTCCCGTTTGTTGGTCTTTTTGATCCCGACAGGGCCCTGCGTCGTCCGGCCAAGCCGCGCTGTCCCTCGCGTCGTCTGGCTTACTTCATATTCATTCCAGCGTCGCGGGCCAAACAGGATTCGCGCCGGCCTTTCATTTTTTGAGGCGGCTCCGACGTTGCGACATCCTCGCGGGATCCGGATCAAGGGGACGGCGCATCCGCTCGTTCTTTTTCGAGCGCCGCCTCCGCGGCGAACTCCCGCTCCAATTCCTCCGGAAGAATCTTCTCTTCGAGAGCCGCCAGCCCCCGATAATGGCTCTGCATCTTGCGGAAGCGGCGGAATCCGTAAATGAAGACCCCAACGGCCGTGACGACGAAGACCCAGCCGGTTCCGATGGCGAAATCCGATTTGAACACCTTGATGAGGGTCACGCCGGCGAGAAACAGCCCCAAAGACGTTCGCCCGTAAGCGAGAAAGGTGCGTTCGTTTGCCAACACGGTGCGGTCGAGCGCCAGCCAGTCGCGCAAGATGAATTCATGGGCGTTGAAATTGTCATAGGGCAATCTGCTCAACGGCTCTGTTCTCCCCAACGCCAGATGACGGCCTGCCGGCGGGGCGGCCCTGAACTGGTTATGATTTCATATCGCAATATCAGAATATCGCAATTTTGTCACATGAACGCCGCTTCGCCCGCCGATTCGTCCTCGCCGTCCGGTCGGGCGCGCCGGCTTGCCAGGCCTTCGACCATGACGGCCTTCGCGACCATGGAATGGGCGATGGCGTGATAAATGGGATATCTGCAGACCATCCGCGACACGGCGAAGCCGAGAAGGCTCGTCGCCATCAGGGGCAGCATCATGTTGTGGTCGCCGGTCATTTCCATGACGATGACGAAGGCCGTCAGCGGCGATTGCACGACCCCGGAAAAATAGCCCACAACGCCAAGCAGGGCGACGGTCGCGGGCGGGACCATCGGCAGGAATGGTTCGAGCGCATGGCCCAAGCCGGCGCCGGCCGAAAGCGAGGGGGCGAACAGACCGCCGGGAATGCCGCACATGCTGGAGAGCAGGGTGACGACCAGCTTGAGCGGGCCGAAATACCAGGGCAGGTGGCTGGCGCCCTGAATGATGTCCCTCGCCTGGGAATAGCCTGTCCCGAACGTAGCTCCTCCCGTGGCCAGGCCGATGACGCCCACGATGAGCCCGCACGCTCCGGCAAAAAGCGCCATTCTTCTGTAGGTCCAGCCCCCCCACAGGCGGGGAAGATTGACGATTCCCCAAATCAATAGCTGGCTGAACAGGCCGCCCAAAGCCCCGCCGGCGACGCCGCAGACGAGGACGGCGAGAATGTCCGGCCAGCCGCTGAGATTGGCGGTCGAGACACCGAAATAGGTGTAATTTCCGGCCAGCATCACCGAGGCGACGCCGGCGAGCATGACCGCCAGGATCACCGTGCCGTTGGTGCGCTGCTCATAACGGCGCCCGAGTTCCTCTATGGCGAAGATCACGCCGGCCAGCGGCGTGTTGAAGGCCCCGGCGACGCCCGCCGCGCCGCCGGCGAGCAGCAGAGCTGCTTCTCGGCGAATGCCGCCCAGCCGCCCGGCGAACAGCATGAGCGCGGCGCCGATCTGGACGCTGGGGCCTTCGCGCCCGATCGAGGCGCCGCAGACGAGAAGGAAAATGAGGAGGAAGGCCTTGCCGATCGCCACCCGCATCGACACCATGTCGGCGCGGGTTTTCGATGTGGACGGGAGTTCGTTCGCGGCGATGATCTGGGGAATGCCGGAGCCCTGGGCGCCGTTGAACCAGCGCATCGTGACATAAGCCGCCAGTGCGTATCCCAGCGGCGTGATCACCAGAGGCGCCGCTGGCTGCCAGGCCAAAATCCGGTCGAGCGCCCATTGCGCCGCATTCGCGCCCTCGGCCATGGCGACCGCAGCGGCGCCGACAGCCAGTCCGCCGCCGAAAAACACGGTTTGCCGCCGCCAGTGCCGGGCTGACAGCCAAATCAGCAGGCTCGTGCGCAGGCGGCGGATGTCGATTCGGAATGGTTCGGCCATGTTCCTCGGTCGTCGAAGACGCAGCGGGTTGGAGAAAGGCGGGCGCGAACGATTTCGCCGCCCCCGCGCAAAGTTGCGCCCTCATAGGCAAAAAGTCGGATTCTTTGCAAGAGGCCAGGGACTTAGCGGCGCGAAATGGGCAGGCTCCGGCGCCCATCGCTTTTTTGATCTAGGAGGATAGACATATTCGCATTCATTGAAGTATAGAAGCGGCAGGCCGCCTACGTCTGCCGTTTCCGGAGGGGCGAAACAGCGAAGCGCGGCCGTTGCTCTCCGTCGTTCAACGACAAGCGAACCGCTGGCCAGCGACGGGGATGAAGGCAGGAACAGGCCGGCAGGGAGGTAGAGGAATGGCGGCGGGTCAGAATGGCGCCGGTCCGGCGAGTCAAACGATTCTCGTCGTCGGCGGCGGAATCGCCGGCGTCACGGCGGCCGTGGAAGCGGCGGAAGCTGGACAGGACGTCATCTTGATTGAACGCGAGGCCGCCCTCGGCGGACGCGTCACCAAGCTCAACCGCTATTTCCCGAAGCTTTGCCATCCCACCTGTGGCCTGGAGATCAATTACCAGCGCATCCGCAAGAATCCGCGCATCCGCGTCATGACCATGTGCGAGGTTCAGGGAATTTCCGGCGGGCGAGGCGATTATAAAGTCTCGGTCCAGCGTCATCCGCGTTTCGTCAACGAGCGTTGCACCGCCTGCGGCGCCTGCGCCAACGCCACCGAAACAATGGTGGAAAATCCCTTCAATTACGGTCTCGACAAGGTCAAGGCCGCCTATCTGCCGCACGAACATGCGTTCCCCATGCGCTATGTCGTCGCCCCCGAGGCGATCGCCGCCGGCGAAGGCGAGAAGCTCAAAAGCGCCTGCGCCTATGGCGCGCTCGATCCCGACGACAAGGGCGAGACCTTCGATCTCCATGTCGGCGCGGTGGTCTGGGCGACCGGCTGGCAGCCCTACGATCCCAAAAATCTCGACGTCTACAGCTACGTCCACAGCCGCGACATCATCACCAATGTCGAAATGGAGCGTCTGGCCGCGCATGACGGCCCGACCCACGGCAAGATCCTGCGCCCGTCGAACGGCGAGCCGGCGAAGAAGGTGGCGCTCATCCAGTGCGCCGGGTCGCGCGACCTCAACCACCTGCCTTATTGCTCGCGCATCTGCTGCCTCGGTTCGCTCAAGCACGCGGCCTATGTCCGCGAGCAATATCCGGACGCCGAAGTTCACATTTATTACATCGACATTCGCGCCCACGATAAGCTCGAAGCTTTTTATGACCGCGTTCGCGCCGATCCGCAGGTGAAATTCATCAAGTCGAAGCCGGCGCATATCCGCGTCGGCGAGGACGGCCGGCCGATGCTTCACGGCGAGCGTACGATCGACCGCGAAATTTACGCCGAGCCATACGATCTGGTGGTTCTGGCGACCGGCATGCAGCCGAGCGCCGTCGCGGGCTACCGCCCGACGATGGGTCTGGTCGCGGACGAATATGGCTTCCTCGTGCCGGTCGAGGGCGACGGCGAGGGCATGTTCTCGGCCGGCGTCGCCTCCGGGCCGCTCGACGTGTCGATGTCGGTGCAGTCGGCGACGGCCGCCGCGCTGAAAGCCATTCAGGCGGTCAGAAACGCCTGAGGCGCCGCGAATAAAAGCTGAAGCGCCTCGCTTGCCT
>JAKANG010000259.1 GCA_021812505.1 Pseudomonadota bacterium | reverse complement strand
CAGGCCATTCTCGCCCAGCCGCCCGGCACGGTGCGCGGCCAGTTCCGGCTGACCGAGCAGGGCGAGGTGATCAACGCCAAATACGCCAATCCGGAAATCGGGCGGCGCAATCTCGAAACCCTGATGGCGGCCAATCTGGAGGCGAGCCTCCTGGTCGATGGCCAGGAGGCGCCGGCGGAATTTCTCGCCGCGGCGGCGGAATTGTCGCGCCTGTCGATGCAGGCCTATCGCGGCCTGGTCTATGAAACGCCCGGTTTCGTCGATTATTTCTATTCCGCAACGCCGATCGCCGAGATCGCCGAACTGAACATCGGCTCACGCCCCGCTTCGCGAAAGGCGACGCGGCGGATCGAGGATCTGCGCGCGATCCCCTGGAGCTTTTCGTGGGGTCAGAGCCGCGTCGCGCTTCCGGGCTGGTTCGGCTTTGGCGCGGCCGTCGAGGGTTTCCTGCGCGAGGACGTCGAGGCGCGCAAGGCGCTTCTGCGCCGGATGAGCGAGGAATGGCCGTTCTTCAGCGCGCTCCTGTCCAATATGGACATGGTTCTCGCCAAGACGGACCTTGAAATCGCCCGGCGCTATGCCGATCTCGCGCCGGACCGCGCGGCGGCGGATCGAATTTTCGCCGAAATCGAGGCGGAAATGAACCGGACGGTCGCGGCGCTCGCGATCGCCACCGGATACAGCGACCGGCTCGCGGACAACCCGGCGCTCGCCCGTTCAATCGCTCATCGCTTCCCCTATATCACGCCGCTCAATTATCTTCAGGCGGAGCTCTTGCGCCGCTGGCGCGCCGGCCTGATCGATCACAAGGCGCGGGTCGGCATCCTCATCGCCATCAACGGCATCGCCGCGGGCCTGCGCAATACCGGCTGAAAAACGCGAAAAAAGCCGGGGCAGTCGCCCCGGCTTTGAATTTGCTTTGATAAAAAGATCAGTTCACCAGCGATTTGACGCTGGCGATGCCTTGTTCGACGAAATGCGCGCCATCGGCGCCCGACTTGAGGATCTGTTCGGAGGCCTTGATCGCGGCGTCGACGGCGGCCGAGCGGACGTCGGCGGCGGCCTGCGCTTCGGCGAGCGCGATCTTGTCCTCGGCCTGCTTGGTGCGGCGGGCCACATATTCCTCGATCCGCGTCTGGGCTTCCTTGGCCAGGGCGTCGGCTTCGGTCTTGGCCTGGGCGACGATCGCGTCCGCCTGGGCTTCCGCCTCGGCCGTCTTGGCGGCGAAGCTCTGCATCAGGGCCTGGGCCTCGGCGCGCAGGCGGGCGGCCTCGGCCAGTTCATTCTTGATCTTCTCGATGCGGCCGTCGAGCGCGGCGCCGAGCTTGGTGTGCACGCCGAGATAGCCTAGGAACAGCACGAAGACGACGAAGCCGAGGGCGACGATAAATTCAGCGTCCATGTTTCGCTCCTTCAGCCCTTCAGCGCGGCGATCGCGGCGGAAACGGCGGCCGGATCGGCCGGCTTGCCGGTGACATGTTGCAGGATCGCCTGAGCGGTTTCGGCCGCGATGGCGTCGACATTGGCCATGGCTGCGGACTTGGTCGAAGCGATCTGCGCCTCGGCCGCGGCAAGCTTGGCGTTGAGTTCGGATTCGAGCGCGGCGCGGCGAACGTCGGCCTGTTTCTGGGCGTCGGCATGAGCGGCCTGGCCCAGGGTCTGAGCCTTGGATTTGGCGGCTCCGAGGGTCTTTTCATGCGCGGCCGCGGCGGCGGCGGCGTCGTCCTGCGCCTTGGCGGCGGCGGAGAGGTCGGATTCGATCTTGTCCTTGCGGGCCGCAAGAATGCTGCCAACGCGAGGCAGGGCGATTCTGGACATCAGGAAATAAATGGCGCCGAAAGTGATCGCCAGCCAGATGAGCTCAGCCGCAAAATTGTTCGGGTCGAAAGGCGGAAAGGTCGCCTCGTGCGCGGGGCCGCCTGGAACCTCGGTTCCGGCCTGGAGCCCTTCAGCGTCATGAGCCATGGGTCGATCCTGATTTGATGGGACGAAGAGCGCGCCGGCGCCGGGACGAAGCCGCGGCGACCGGCGCGCGAAAGGATTATTTCACGAAGAGCAGGATGATCGCGACGAGGAACGCGAAAATGCCGAGACCTTCGGCCAGCGCGGCGCCGATGAAGGCGCGGCCGAACTGGCCGTCGGCGGCGGACGGATTGCGCAGCGCGCCGGAAAGGAAGTTGCCGAAAATCAGGCCGACGCCGATGGCGGCGGCGCCCATGCCGATGCCAGCGAGACCGGCGCCGACATATTTGGCTGCAACAGGATCCATCTTAGAACTCCATTTTCGTTTTGAAGGGCGACTATTTGTTGTTGGCGCGATTTATCAGTGGCCCGGGTGAATTGCGTCATTGAGGTAGACGCAAGTGAGGATGGCGAAGACATACGCCTGAAGGAAAGCGACCAGCAGTTCGAAGGCGGTCAGCAGAATGATGCCGATGAACGGCAGGGGGGCGAGCAGGGCATAGGCGCCCGCGCCGGCCAGCATGACCACGAAAGCGCCGAAGATCTTCAGCGTGATGTGGCCGGCGAGCATGTTGCCGAAGAGACGAACCGACAGCGAGATCGGGCGGGCGGCGAAGGAGATGATCTCGATCAGCACGATGAAGGGCAGCAGCAGCGGCGAGACGCCCGACGGCACGAAGAGGCGCAGGAAATGGGTTCCGTGCTTGTAGAAGCCGTAGCCCAGCACCAACAGGATGATCGTCGCCGAAAAGGCGAAGGTGACGATGATCTGGCTGGTGACGGTGAACGTATAGGGGATCAGGCCGATCAGGTTCGAGAAGAAGACGAACATGAAGACCGAGAAGACGAAGGGGAAGAACCGCATGCCCGCATCGCCGGCGGTCTGCCGGATCATGCTCGCGACGAATTCGTAAGCCATTTCCGCGAGCGTCTGGAGCCGGTTCGGAATGATGTGCTCGCCGGAGGTGCCGACGATCATGAGGAAGGCGATCACCGCGAGAATGACCACCATGAAGAGCGAGGCGTTGGTGAAGGAAGCGTCAACGCCGCCGATGCTCAGCGGCGCGAGGACTTTGATGTGGAACTGATGGATCGGATCCATCACGGGCGCCGCTTCCGACATTTTCAATCCTTCATTTTATGCGGGGTGACCCGCTTTCCTTGAGAATGCGCGGGCGTCAGCGACCGCGCCGCCCCTGCGGCCCGACCGCGAGGCGATAGACATTCCAGAAGCCGGCGGCCACCCCCAATCCCAGGAACAGGATCAGGAAAACCGGGCTTGTGCCGAGCCATGCATCCAATTGCCAGCCCAACACGGCGCCGACGACTGTGCCGGCCACGAATTCCGACAGCACGCGAAAGCCGAGGCTCATCGCCTGCCCAAGGCCCTTGTCGGTCAAATCCGCTTCCGCCTTGCGCGCCGTCTCGTCATCGACCGCGCCGCGCTGCGCCTGAAGGTCGTTCGCCAATCTGGCGAGCCGCGCCTTCAGTTCATCGGCGTCATCCGACTTGTCCTGCATGCGTTTTCCCAAGTTGTCGCGCCCGCGGGCGGGCGGCTCGGGGCAGGCGTCCGCTCATCTCATCGCGGCCGCTGCTTCTTGCAGGAGGTCGTACGGACGAGGCCCGATGAGGAACCGGACTTGGGGATGGGGATCATCCCGCCCTTCTTGAACCGCGCGCACCATATTGACGAGCCTGCCCCCTGTCAAGACAAGAGCGGCTTTTCTGTGGCGCGGTCAACATATTGAAAAATAGAACAAAAGACGCCAGTGCGCTAACACGCCGCATGGTTTCGCCGCCTTGCGCGCCCTTGTTCGTCCGCCATGATCCTTTACTCTGGTCGCGTGGCGGCGCGGGAGCGAGATGTGACGAGCGAACGATTGAAGGCTTTTTCCGACGGCGTGCTGGCGATCATCATCACCATCATGGTGTTGGAGCTTAAGGCGCCGCATGAGGAATATTTTTATGATCTGACGCCACTTTGGCCAACATTTCTTGCCTAT
>JAKANG010000258.1 GCA_021812505.1 Pseudomonadota bacterium | reverse complement strand
TTCCGATCTCGAGCTGACCGTCGCGTCCCACGACCACCACCACCGGCTCTTTGGGGTCGAGCGGCCGGGCGGCCTGGGCTTGCGGCAATTGCACCTTCATCCCGGCGGTCAGCAAGGGCGCGGTGACCATGAAAATGATCAAAAGGACTAGCATGACGTCGACCAGCGGCGTCACATTGATTTCGGATTGCGGGCGGAAAAAGCCGGGCCGGCCGGAGCCGCTGACGGAAAAAGCCATCACGCCGCCTCCGCTTTGACGCCGACTGGCGTCGGCGCCACGGGATCGCGGGTCAGTTCGACCGCGTGATCGGCGGCGCGGTTCACCAAAGCCTGGCCGAGACGAGAAAAGGCCGACCCCAGCCGATTATAGCCGATCGCCGCCGGAATGGCGGCGGCCAGGCCATAGGCCGTCGCCGCCAGCGCCTCGGCGATGCCCGGCGCCACCACCGCGAGGCTGGTGTCCTTGGCGGCGGCGATGCCGACGAAACTGCCCATGATTCCCCAGACCGTGCCGAACAGCCCGACAAAGGGCGACACAGAGGAAATCACCGCGAGATTTGCGAGCCCTCCTTCGGCCTTGGTCAGAAGCTCGACGCTGGCGCGGGTCATTTTGTCGGCGACCCTTTGGCGGCGCTCCGAGACGGTTTCGCCCGCAACGCGAATCCGCGCCTCCTGCGCGCCGAGGGCGTCGATGGGCGCGAGCAGGGCGTTGGCATGTCCGGCCTTGGCCTGGCTCAAGGCGCGCGACAGGCGCGACAGGCCGAACAGGGCTTCGACGATCAACAGCCAGCACCAGATCGAGGCGACGAACAACAGCGCCATGACAGATTTGCCGACCAGGCCCGCCTGCATGAACAGGCCGATCGGGGTGAGCGAAATATTGTCCATGCCCTTGATCCCTGGATTTCAGTCTTCGTTGTGCTGGTCGCGCAAACCCTGCCGTCTTCCTTACCGAGAATCTATAGGGCTTTTTGCGCAAAGACAGGGCGAAAGGCTTCCGGACGTCGGGAATATTTCCCGAGGACGCGCATTTGAGGAAGAAATAAGCGCCGAAGGCGGGGCGTCAGCCCTCCAGCGCCGCGAATGCCGCCGCCGCGCCGAACAGGCCCGGTTGCGGATGGACCAGCAGCCAGACCGGAAGCTCGGCCATCAGCGCGGCGTAGCGGCCTTTTGCCGCGAGGGCTTCGGCGAAACCGGAGCGCGGCAGCAGATCGACCATGCGGGGCAGCAGGCCGCCGGCGAGGACGACGGCCTGGGCGCCATGGATCAAGGCGACATCGCCGACGAAAGCGCCGAGACAGGAAAGGAAACGCTCCAGAGCGGCGCGCGCCGAGGCGTCGGCGCCGGAAATCGCCGCGGCCCACAAAGCCTTGTCGTCACGAAAGGCGGGCGCTCCCGCCGCTTCCGGCAAAGCGGCGTGAATCTCCGCCAGGCCGGGACCCGAAACGATCCGCTCGACCGAGACGTGGCCATATTTTCCGCGCAGCCGCCGCAAAAGCCGTTCCTCGAAAGCGTCGCGCGGCGCGAAGCCGGCATGCCCGCCTTCCGCCTCGACGATTCGGTGGGAAGTCTCGTCAAGCAAAGCGAGGGCGACTCCGAGGCCGGTGCCGGGTCCGACCACGCTGACGATTCCGGGGCGCGGCAGCGGCCGCCGAGGCCCCGTCACATGCAGGAAATCCTCGGGCGAAAGCTGCGCCGCGGCATGGCCGACCGCGCCGAAATCGTTGACGATGCGCAATGTCTCGACGCCGAGTTCCCGCGCCAGCGTCGCGGGGCGAAGCCGCCAGGGATTATTGGTGAATTTCAGCGTTTCGCCGCGCACAGGGCAAGCGACAGCGAGCGCGGCGCCGCGCGGCGCGGCCTTTTTCGCGCCGGCGAGAAAGGCGCGCCAGGCCTCCGCGAGGCCCGGAAAATCCGCGACCTTGAGCACGGTCGCGGGGCCGAGGGCGCGAACCCGCCCGCCGGCGATGCGGGCGAAGGCGAAACGGGCGTGCGTGCCGCCAATATCGGCGACGCCGATGTCTTCTTCCTGCATGGACTTGAAGGCCTCTTGTTTATCCGCCGCAACCGCGCCGCGCCATTTTCGTCGGCGTCATTCGGGCAGCAGCAAGCGTCTTTGTCAAAAAAAGGTTTCGCAGGTTCGCGCCCGGTGATGAAATTCGTGGCGAAATATCTATGTTGGGGCGAGAGCCATTGCGATTCGGCGGCGAATCCGGGCGGGGGGGCCAATCGAGAAATTGTCATGAGAGCATCGAGCGCCTTGGCTGCGCTGCTCGGCATCGTTCTTGCGGCGCCTTTCGCGGTGGCCGCCGAGTCTGGCGCGCCCCGTCACCATCATCACCGTCATGTTCATCAGGGAATGAGGCCTGCGCCGCGAGTCGAGACGCGGAGCCCCGCCGGAGAAGAGCGAGCGCGGCGGGCCGTCGAACCCTCGACGCGCCAAACTCCAGGCGCGGACGGCGATCAGGACGGACTGAGCACCAATCCCGACAGTTGCAACACCGGTTGCGTCGGGGGCAATCCGGACTGACCGGCGCCAAAACGCTTCAGAACCGGATGCGGACGCCAACGGTCGGGTCGATGTTCTGGGTGTGGAGATAGCCGCTCGCCGAACCGCCATAAACATTGGAAACCATCGCGCCGGCATAGACATCGAGGCGTTTTAGCGGCTTGTAATCGATCAGGAAGGAATAGGAATAGCGGCCGCCGGCGCATTTGGCGTTGCTGGTCGAGGCGCCAAAGCCTCCGCAAACGCCGGGGACGGGCAAATAATCGTTCTGGGTGTCCCAATAGACGCCGGAGGCGAGAGACAGATTTGGCGACAATTTGTACCGGACGCCGGTCCAGATGGTCTGATAGCGGCGGGGGATGGCATAGGCGTTCGACGTCACCGCGCCGGGAGGGACGAAAACGCCGTCTGCGGGCGTTGGGAGCCCCATCAGATAGGAGTCGCTTGGGTTGTGCAGGACGGCCCGCGTGTAGCCGACGTAAAATCTGAACGATTCGTATTTATAGCGCGCCAGCAGCTCCAGGCCGCGCGTATCGGCCAGCGTCGCCTCGACGATCGAGTTCGGGTCGTAGCCCGCCGGAAGCTTTCCGCCAGAATAACTGTAAAAGGCGGCGGCGTCCTTGGCGATGCTGTAGACGCCGTCGAAGGTGAGAGGCCCGAAATCCGCGCCGAACTGGACCTGAGACATTGCAGCCGCCGCGTTGCCGTCGTTGAAGCCGCCGACCTGCGTCTGCGCCGCGAAACGCAGGTTCTGATAGTTCAGGCGGTAGGTGATGGCGGTATTGACGCGAGTCGTCGAATTGACGCCGAAACCGGAATAGGCGCCCGAGAAACCGAGCTGTGAAAAGGCGACCGAGGCCACCGGATCATAGGCGGTCAGAACGCTGTGTGACAGCGCGTTGGTCCGGCCGAAGGTCAAAACGCCATAGTTCCGGCTGCTGACGCCGACAAAGCCCTGGGAATTGTCCCATTGTCCGGCCCGGCTCGAATCGAAATTCGACGTCTGGTAGGCGAGCTTGTACAGGTTATTGGCCGCGAGCGAAGCCGGGCCATTGATGAGGCGCAAGGTGAAAGGATCGAAACCGCCTTCGACGACGCCGATCAGCCGCCATCCGTCCGCGAATTTCTCGTTCATCTTGACGCCATAGACCGAAGTGCTGATCCCGTTCGGCGACCACAGCCAATGGGTGTTGCCGCTGTTCTTCTGGACGCCGTAATTGGGCTTCTTGGCGTACAATCCCAATGGGACGCCCCATTGCTCGTAGCCATAGCCGCCGTCGAGATTGCCGAACACCGTGATCCCCGCATAAGACAGCGGGCATTCGTCGGGCGAAGAGTTGAGGAAATTCCACAGGCTGCCGAAACAGGAATTCGCCGCCGGCGCTTCAGCCGACGCTCCCGGCGCCGCAATAGCCGCGCCCCCGGCGCCGGTCGTGGAGGCGACCGTCACGAACAGGAG
>JAKANG010000257.1 GCA_021812505.1 Pseudomonadota bacterium | reverse complement strand
CTGATAGCGCTTACATCGACGCGCTGTCGAGGTACGTAACGCAAGACTTTCGTCTGGCGAATACATCATACTTTTCGGCGGTCGGGCCGATCAGCACCAGCTGGCCTGATCTACCGAGGGTTCGCGAAGGAGTTCACGTATATTGGCCTCGATGATGCGGAAGCCGACATTGCCATAGAGCTTCTGCCGTCCCTCGTTGATGAGAAAGGTCGGGCTGCCTTCGACGCGTGCCTTCTCCGCGCTCTGGTAGTCCGCCGAGAGCGCAGCATGCGCAACCCCTGTTTCCAGCAGCCTCGATATTTCGCTCGCGGGGACTCCAAACGGTCGTGCGAGGTCCTGCTGAACCGTCTTCTCGGAGATGTTGTGCGCCTCGGCGAAAAAGCCGCGCCGAAACGCCCAGGGCAAAGGCGCAGGCCTGGATCAGCGGCGCGTCGGAATGGGACGCGTGATGTTCGAAATCGCCCGCCGCGAGTTTATCCGCCAGCAGCAGATCGGCGGTCGGATTGTCCGGCGCGCGCGCCAAAGCCTCGGCGAGCGCCATGATGGCGAGGCCCTCGCGCGACGACAGTTTGAATTCGTGCAAAAAATCCTCGACCCCGCCGACGCCCGGCGCGCGGGCGCGGATCGCGGCGAGCAAACTCGCCGCCAGCGCCGCTTCTCCGGCGCGCGAATCGTCGCGCGCCGGCGCCGCGAGCCAGGCCCGCGCGAAGTCCTCGTCGGGCGGCGCGTAAGCCGCCGAGAAAGTTTTGGGGTCGTCCATCCCGCGGCAGCATAGCAGATTCGCCGCGTTCAGGCTGAGACGACGATCCCGCTGGCGCGCAAATAGGCGACGATGCGGTCGGCCATGGCCTCGGCCGGCCCGTCGTCCAGCGTCAGCACGATTTCCGCGTTGTCCGGCCGCTCATAGGGCTGGGTGACGCCGGTGAAATTCTTGATCTCGCCAGCGAGCGCCCGTTTATAGAGCCCCTTGCGGTCGCGCTGGATGCAGGTCTCCAGCGGCGTATCGACGAAGATTTCGACGAATTCGCCGGGGCCGAGCAATTCGCGCACCATGCGGCGCTCCGCCTCGAAGGGCGAGATGAAGGAGCACAGCACGATCAGCCCGGCGTCCGCCATCAGTTTCGACACCTCGCCGACACGGCGGATGTTTTCGACGCGATCGGCGTCGGTAAAACCGAGGTCGCGGTTGAGGCCATGGCGCAGATTGTCGCCATCGAGCGCGATGGTATGGGCGTTCTGGCTGGCGAGCCTGACTTCGACCAGATTGGCGATGGTCGATTTGCCCGAGCCGGACAGGCCGGTGAACCACAGCACCGCCGGCTTCTGGCCTTTCAGCCCGGCGCGGACCTCCTTGGTCACGCTCATCGCCTGCAGATGGACATTGCTCGCGCGCCGCAGCGGGAAGGCGATCGTCCCGATCGCCACCACGGCGTCAGTCGCGCGGTCGAGCAGCTGAAACGCGCCGGTCTTGCGGAAATGTTCGAAAGGATCGACCGACAAAGGCTGCGCGGCGGCGAGGTTGCAGAAGCCGATCTCATCGGCCTGCAGCGTCTTGGCCGCCATTTGCTGGTGGTTTTCGAAATTCAGCCGGTATTTGATCTCGGTGACGCTCGCCGGAACCGTCCGGCCGTTGAGGACGATGAGATAGGAGCGGCCGGGAAGCAGCTTCTCCTCGCCCGTCCACAAGAGATGCGCGGCGAATTGTTCGACGACCGCCGGCCGGTCGGCGACATGGCAGATCATGTCGCCGCGCGAGGCCTCGACCTTCGCGTCGAACAGGAGGGTGACCGCCTCATCGGCCCTCGCGCTGTCGACATCGCCCCGCGCGCCGAGGATGCGCGCGACATGAGCGGTCTTGCCGCTGTCGGCGACGCAGATTTCGTCGCCGACCCTGACCCGTCCCGACGTCACAACGCCACTGAAGCCCAGGCGATCGGGACTGGACGAGTCGAGCTCCTCGATCGGGAAACGCAAGGACGCCTCGGCCGCGTCATCGACGATCTCGACGGTTTCGAGATAGTCGAGCAGGCTCGGCCCATGACGCCAGGGCATGAGGGTCGAAGGCGACCCGACGTCGGCGCCGGAAAACGCCGACATCGGAATGGCGGCCAGGGTGTGGAACCCCATGCCGCTGGCGTGGTCGGTGAAATCGGCGACGACGGCGTTGAACACGGTCTCGCTGTAATCGGCCAGATCCATCTTGTTGACCGCCAGGACGACATGGCGGACGCCGAGCATGGCGACGATGGCCAAGTGACGAAGAGCCTGTTCGACGACGCCCGTGCGAGCGTCGATCACGAGAATCGCCAGATCGCTGTTCGCGGCCGCGCGCGCCAGTTCACTCGACTGCCGGTGCCCGCCCGGCGCATCGGCGATAAGGAACGACCGCCTCTCGGTCGAGAAGGATCGGGAGGCTGCCAGGCCCTGTTCTCCCGCGCTCGGGTCGAACGACGCGGCGCCGCGATCCTGGAGCAGGCGGCCGGTCAATGTGGATTTGCCGGCGCCCGCCGCGCCGCAGGCAAGAAGCCGAAGGGCCGGCGCTTGCGCGGAGACCTCGCCGCCGCGTCCTGAAACAGTCAATTTCGGAATATTCATCGAGAACAACCCTCGCGCTCTTCCACGCCGTCGAGCGGGACCGGTCGCGGGGCCCGGACGGCCCCCGACATTGCCGCTGCGTCGGGCAGTGAAGCATAGTCGTCCGGTCGGCGTCCGCAATACTTTCGGCTCTCAGCACAAACCGCAACCGGGAAAAACGCGCGCCGCGACGCCGCCCTTCCTCCGCCACGCCAATCTGCGCTCCCCTTGAAGGACAAGCGTCATCGCGCGGCGGCGCCCATCAAATCCGCCGCTTTTTCCGCGATCATGATGGTCGGCGCATTGGTGTTGCCGCCGATCAGAGTCGGCATCACCGAGGCGTCCACGATTCTCAATCCCTCCAGCCCCCGCACGCGAAGCTGCGGATCCACGACGGCAAGGTCGTCGACGCCCATCCGGCACGTTCCGACCGGGTGGTAGATCGTGTCGGCGCGCGAACGGATATGGTCTTCCCATTGCGCGTCGGTCATTCCATCGCGGACGCCGAACAATTCCTCGTCGCAATAGTGCGCCAACGGCGGCGTCATTACGACGTCGCGGGCGATTCTGGCGGCGCGGATCAGGGTTTCGAGATCGCGCCGGTCGCTCAGGAAGCACGGATCGATCCCCGGCGGCGCCAGCGGATCCGCGCTTTCGAGGAAAACGCGCCCGCGCGAATGGGGATAGAGCGCGCAGACATGGAGGCAGAAGCCATGTCCCCAGTGCAGTTTGCGGGCGTGATTGTCGACGATCCCGATGACGAAATGCATCTGCGCGTCGGGAAGGTCGAGGCCTGGCGCGGTCTTGAGGAAGCCCGCGCCTTCGGCGAAAGGCGTCGCCAGCATGCCGCTCCCGTCGCGCCGCCAAGCCAGGGCGTGCGGCACAAGCCGCGCCGCCGCGCCAAGGCCGATGCCGAAATTGTCCTTGTCGCGCGTCTTCCACGCCAGGATAAAATCAAGGTGATCCTGAAGGTTTTGCCCCACGCCCGGCGATTCATGGACCATGGCGATTCCGTGGGGCCTGATGTCCTCGGGACGCCCCACCCCGGACACTTGCAGCAGTTGCGGCGAGCCGAACGCGCCAGCGCAGAGCGCGATCTCGCGCGTCGCCTCGACCCGCCGCTCCTGACCGCTGACGCGATAGCGAACGCCCACGGCGCTCCTGCCCTCGAACACGATCTTCGTCGCGTGCGCTCCTGTGATCACCGTCAGGTTGGCGCGCTTGCCCATCACCGGATGAAGATAGGCCGCCGCCGCCGAACAGCGCTCGCCCCTGCGTTTTTCGTCGTGGAATTGCGTCACCTGAAACAGGCCGAAGCCCTCGGTGTCGCCGGCGTTGAAATCGCGCCTGAGGCGAAACTGCCGCCGGCTCGCGGCGTCGAGAAAGGCCTTTGTGATTCCGC
>JAKANG010000256.1 GCA_021812505.1 Pseudomonadota bacterium | reverse complement strand
TTCCTCACCCTTGTCGGGGATGAAAAAGACATCGACACGGTTCAAGGCGTTGATCGCCTGCACGGTCATGAAATCCGGGTCGCCGGCGCCGATTCCTATGACCAGGATCTTGCGCATGTCTAACTTTCTCCGCTCCCGCCGCCTTTTGAACAGCGGTCATCGCAAATGAATTCCGCGAGGTCAATTTCGTGTCCGCGTCCGCCGGCTTGCCCGCGCGAGGATAAGGAACGGCTCGTTCGCGGGTTGCCGGCGCCCGAGAGGCGGCTATACTGGGCGCGATGGTTCCCTTCGGGGATCAAAAGGGAACACGGTACCGGCCAAAAGCCCAAGCCGCGGCTGCCCCCGCAACTGTAGACGGCGAGATGGCGCCAGCCACGATCACTGGGAGACTGGGAAGATCGGCGCTCATCACTGACCCGCGAGCCAGGAGACCTGCCATCGATCGCGCAGCCGTTTGCGGGCGGCGCCGGAAGGTTCTGGACTCTCCGGCATGACCCGCGACCGCGCTGCTTTCTTCAAGAGCATGCGAGGGCGCCATGCCAAACTTGATCGACAGACTTTTTTCCAACGGCAGTTCCGATCTTCGCGGTCGGCTGCTCGGCCTTTACGGCGTCCTGATCGGCGCCAATGTTTTCATCTGGCTATGGGCGCTGGCTGCGCTCCACGACAAGCCGGTTCTGATGGGCGCGGCGCTGCTTGCCTATTCATTCGGACTGCGCCACGCCGTCGACGCCGATCACATAGCCGCGATCGATAATGTGACGCGCAAGCTGATGCAGCAGGGCCAAAGTCCGATCGGCGTCGGTCTGTACTTTTCGCTCGGCCATGCCGCCGTCGTCGTCATTCTGTCGATCGCGGTCGCTTTCGCGGCCTCCGAGGTCAAGGGGAGTCTGGCGTCGCTGAAGGCCTTCGGAGTTGTCGCGGGAACCTTGATTTCGGCGTTGTTCCTGTTCGCCATCGCCGTCTTCAACATCATTGTCCTGATTTCGGTTTACCGCTCGTTCGACGCCGTGCGGCGGGGCGAGACCTTCGTCGATGATGATTTCGATATCTTGCTCAACAGCCGCGGCTTTCTCACGCGCTTCTTCCGCCCACTCTTCAGGCTCGTGACGAAAAGCTGGCACATGGCGCCCATCGGCTTTCTGTTCGGCTTCGGCTTCGACACAGTCACCGAAGTCGGATTGTTCGGCATTTCCGCGACGCAGGCGACAAATGGCTCGTCTCTGGCCGCTGTCCTGCTCTTTCCGGCCTTGTTCGCGGCGGGCATGACGCTGCTCGACACGACGGACGGGGTCTTGATGCTGGGGGCGTACGGCTGGGCCTTCATGAAGCCGATCCGGAAGCTTTATTACAATATGACGATCACGGCGGTGTCGGTTCTCGTCGCTCTCGTTGTCGGCGGCCTGGAGGCGCTCAACCTGATCCGGGACAAACTCGGCTTGACCGGCGGAGGCTGGGAGGCCATCGGTTCGATCAATGACAATTTCGGCGCGCTTGGCTTCGCGATTATCGGCCTTTTCCTCCTGAGCTGGGTTGGCTCGGTCGCATTCTACAAGCTCAAGGGCTACGACAAGCTCGACGTCAAGGTCGCGGGGGGCTGAAGAGGCCGCCTTGGGGCGGCCGGTTCGGCGCCTAGACCCGCCGCCAGGGCGTGGCGGTGTTGCGTTGCCAGTCCACGCGGTGGAGCAGGGGCGTGTCGTCGGTGAACTCCGGCCATCCGAGGCAAATATAAGCGGTGAAGCGCCAGTTCGGCGGGACGTCCAACAGCCGCGCGATGACGGCGGGCTCCAGGATGGACACCAGGCCGAGGCCCAGATTTTCCGCCCGCGCCGCGAGCCAGAGCGCGTGAATCGCCATGGCGGTGGATTGCTCCAGCGTCTCCGGCATGGTCTGGCGGCCCACGCCATGGCCGGCGGCGGGCGCAAGATCGGTGAAAACGGCGAGCTGGACCGGCGCCTTGTCCAGACCGGCGAGCTTGAGCCGCGCGTAGGCGTCCGCCTGCTCGCCGTCGTATCTGTTGGCGGCGATGGCGTTGCAGCGCGTGAACTCGGCCTTCACGGCGGCGCGCAAGTCGGGGCTTTCCAGCATCAGGACGCGCCAGGGCCGGGAATTGCCGACCGACGGCGCGAGCTCCATGACGCGCTGCAAACGCTCCAGCGTCGCGGGAGGAACCGGATCGGCGCGGAAATGCCGCACGTCGCGCCGCCAGCGCATCAGGTCCGTAATCGTTTCGACGGCGGCGGGCGGAAACTTCATGATGATGTCGCCTTGCGCGGGTCCTCCGCGATCACATGAAAGAACGAACCAGTGACGCGCCCGCGCCGCGCGCCCACCGCCGCCGGCTCGCCGCCATAGGCGTCGCCGGCGAAGGCGAAAGGCGCGTCGTCGCCCTGGCTCTCGACGGTCGCATAATGGAACTCGTGACCTAGAAGAATTTTTCCGCGAGCGCCCAATGCGCCGTCCGCGGCCAGCGCGGCGCGGCGGTAGCCGAGCGTCATTTTGCGCTTGAAGAAGCTGGTGGAGACGGATAGCAGGCCGGCCATCGGGTGAACGACCCCGGCGGCGTCAGTCAGGGAGGCGCCCAGCGCCATATAGCCGCCGCACTCGCCGTGCACCGGCTTTTCATCCGCGAAACGCCTCAGGCCGGCGAAAAAATTGCTGGCATGGGACAGCCGCCCGGCGTGCAACTCCGGATAGCCGCCGGGCAGCCAGCAGATATTGGCGGCGGGCGGGGGCGCCTGGTCCTGCAATGGCGAGAAAAAGTCGATTTCCGCCCCGGCGCGCCGCCAGCCCAGCAGAAGGTGCGGGTAGATGAAGGAAAAGGCGGCGTCGCGCGCGATGGCGATGCGCTGCCCGGGCGGCTTCAACGCGTCGATCCGGGCCGCGCCGGCGAGGAGCGGGCGCGCTGCCGCGCGCAAGGCGTCGAGATCGACATGGGCGGCGACAAAAGCGGCAAGCTTCTCGATCTTGGCGTCGAGTTCCTCGGTGTCGGCCGCCTGGACGAGGCCAAGATGGCGTTCCGGCAGCGCGATCTTCGTTTCGCGTGGCAGCGCGCCGAATATGGGCAGGCCAAGCGCCTCGATCGGCGTCCTGGTCAGGCGGGCGTGGCGTTCGCTGGCGACCTTGTTGAGGATGACGCCTGCGACTTTGAGCCGCGGATCGTATTCGGCGAAGCCCTTGGCGATCGCCGCCGCCGTCTGCGCCTGGCCCGAGACGTCGAGGATCAGCACGACCGGCAGACCGAGAGCGCTGGCGAGATCGGCGGAGGAGCCGGTGCGGCCGCTCTTTCCCGGCGCGCCATCGAACAGCCCCATGGAGGCTTCGGCGACGATCAGTTCCGCGCCTTCGGCGGTCGCGGCGGCGAGCCCGGCGACAAGCGGCCCGTCCATCGCCCAGCTGTCGAGATTGAGTCCGGGGCGTCCCGTCGCCGCCGCGTGAAAGGCGCTGTCGATATAGTCGGGCCCCGACTTGACCGCGGCGACGCGCAAGCCCCGTTCGCTGAAGGCCCGCATGAGCCCGAGCGCCACGGTGGTCTTGCCGCTGCCCGAACGCGGCGCGGCGACAAGGAAACCTCGGGCGCCCATCAGGCGCCCCCGCGCTGCGGCCGGTAGCGGCGCAGATAGTCGTTGTCGTAGAGGGCGCTCTCGCGGAAATCCTGCGCGGCCAGCGCCCGCCCCACGAGCACGAGCGCGCTGCGCTCGACCGGGCTTTCGGCGAATCGCGCCGCAATATCGTCGAGCGCGCCCCACACGATACGTTCGTCCGGCCAGGAGGCGCGGAAGACGATCGCCACCGGGCAGTCACCGCCCAGGACAGGCGTCAACTCCGCGACCACCCGCTCAAGCGCATGGATCGACAGGTGAATCGCAAGGGTCGCGCCAGTGCGCGCGAAGGCGGCGAGATTTTCCGCTTCGGGCATGGCGGAGGCGCGCCCGCTGGTGCGGGTCAGCACGACCGACTGTGCTACCTCCGGCAGGGTGAGC
>JAKANG010000255.1 GCA_021812505.1 Pseudomonadota bacterium | reverse complement strand
TGCTGGATCAGCTTGTCCTCCATCACCACTTCGGCGATGCAGCCGGAGGGCAGGCAGCGCACGAAGCCGGCGCGGCCGATGTCGGCCGAGTCGATCTTGAGGCCGAGGCCGGAGGGCAGCAGCACGCCCAGAGGCGCGATGACGCGCAGCAGCTTGCTCTTGCCGTCGGCGGTCTTCAGCACGATCACCACGAGATTGACATTGGGCTTGTCCTCGGCGGCGACGCTTTGCATCAGGGCGCATTGCTCATGGGCGGCGCCGGGCGGGGTCTCGCAGCGCATTTCCCAGTCGCCGAATTTGCCCTTTGACAGGCCCTGCGCCCTGGCGGCGGCTCCCAGGCCGAAGCTAAGGACCATGGCGACGAGAATCGCGGGGAAAAACAGGCCGGCCGTGCGTGGGCCGATGCGGTCGAACGCCATAATTCCTCTCAATCGCCCAGGCGCGGTCGAAAACGACGGGCCCGGACACGCCTATCAAAAGAGCCGCGCCTGTCAAGCTCCGTCGGCCGGCGTCACCTTGTCGCGAGGAAAATCTCGAAGGCTTCGAGGGTCTTGTCGCTGACGTGATGCTCGATGCCCTCGGCGTCCTTGCGCGCCGTGTCTGAATCGACGCCAAGCCGCAGCAGCAAAGCCTCGACGATTTCATGCCGGCGTCGGGTCGCCGCCGCCAGACGCTGGCCTTCCTCGGTGAGGAAAACGCCGCGATAGGGGCGCTGCGTCACCAGATTTTCCTCGGCGAGGCGCTTGAGCATTTTGGCGACCGTCGGCTGGGTGACGCCGAGGCGCCGCGCGATGTCGGTCTGGCGCGCCTCGCCCTCCTGCGCCATCAGTTCGGCGATCAGCTCGACATAGTCTTCCTTCAATTCGAAGCGGCGGTCGTCGCGGCTTTTCTGAAACGCCTCGGCCCGCGTCTTGTGATCGGTCGGAATATGGCGCTTGTGGCCGGAAGCGGAAGATTTCACCACGGCGTTTCGCTTTCGAGAGTCGGAATGCGCGCGATTGTCTTTAGCACGGACCATATTTCATGCGCGCAAAAATCTTGCCTGCGGTCACGCGCCGGCAAGGCCGGGGATCGCGATATGGAAGGTCTGGAGCAACAGGACCGCGTTCAGCGCCAGAATGACCAAGGTTCC
Source organism: Pseudomonadota bacterium (assembly GCA_021812505.1). Next base: position 2,851 of record JAKANG010000255.1, on the reverse strand, counting down.
GGCGATGGCGGCGGCGTCGGTCAGCCGGCCATTGGCGAACTCCCGCATGACGGCGCGGTCGCGGGTGAACAGGACCAGCGCAATGACAGGAACCGGCAAGGCCAAGGACAGCACGACCTGGCTGTAAACCAGGGCGTCGGTGGCGTTGACGCCCATCGTCACGACGACGAAGGCCGGCAGCATGGTCGCGAGGCGGCGCATCCAGATCGGGATGCGAAAGCCGACGAAGCCCTGCATGATCATCTGCCCGGCCAAGGTCCCGACCGCCGAGGAGGAAATTCCGGAGGCCAGCAGCGAGACCAGGAACACGCTCGCCGCCGCCCCGCCCAGCAGCGGCGTCAGGCTGTGATAAGCGGTTTCGATCTCGGCGACATCGGCATGGCCAGCATGGAAGGCGGCGGAAGCCATGATCACCATGGCGATATTGACCGCGCCGGCGGCCGCCAGCGCGATGACGCTTTCCCAGGCCGAAAAGCGCAGCAGCTTGCGGCGCTCCGCGTCGTTGCGCGCCGGCGCGCGATTCTGGGTCAGTCCGGAGTGAAGATAAATGGCGTGCGGCATGACGGTCGCGCCGATGATTCCAACCGCGATGGTCAGGGCCTTGGCGTCGGGCAGCGACGGCCTGGCCAGCGCGCGGCCGGCGGCCGCCCAGTCCACGGGCGCGATGAACAATTCAGCGACATAAGAAACGCCAATGATCGCGACAAAGCCGCCGATGATCAGCTCCATCGGCCGGAAGCCGCGGCCTTGGAAGGCCAGGACCGCCAAAGTCGCCACCGCCGTCACCGCCATGCCGGCGAGCAGCGGCAGCTGGAGCAGCAGCGACAGGCCGATCGCCCCGCCCAAAAATTCCGCGAGATCGGTGGCCATGGCCGCGAATTCGCTGACCGCCCACATCAAGTAGCGCACGGGCGCGGGAAAGCGTTCGCGGCACATTTCGGCGAGATTGCGCCCGGTGACGACGCCGAGCTTGGCCGACAAAGCCTGGAACAGCATGGCGATCGCATTGGCCAGCACCACCACCCATAGCAGGGCATAGCCATAGCTCGCGCCGGCCTGGATATTCGTGGCGAAATTGCCCGGATCGACATAGGCGATCGAGGCGATGACCGCCGGTCCGGCGAAAAGCAGCGCTGCGCGCGGGCCCCGCCGCCGCCCCGCCAGAACCTCGCGAATCTGGCGGGTGGTGCTTTCGGTCAGATTTGCCGACGCCATGCCATGGATCATCATGGGCAGTCCCCGCATCTTGGCAGGATATAGTATTAGCTATATAAATATCAATAGCCCATCTTAGAAAGCTGATGCTTTGCCCTGTTGCAAAGGCCGCTTGCGCGACGACCGCCGGCCCTCGCGCGGCTAGATCGCTTTCAGCGCCTGATCGAGATCGGCGAGAATATCGTCGATATGCTCAAGACCGACCGACAGCCGGACATAGCCGGGCGAAACGCCGGTCGCGCGCTGCGCCTCTTCGGCGAGCTGGGAATGGGTGGTCGAGGCCGGATGGATGGCGAGGCTGCGGGCGTCGCCGATATTGGCGACGTGATAGAAAAGTTTTAACGCGTCGATGAATTTCTTGCCCGCCGCCGCGCCGCCCGCGAGTTCGAAGCCGAGCAGCGCGCCATAGCCGCCCTTGAGATATTTTTCCGCCCGCGCGCGAGTTTCGCCGCTTTGTTGCGAGGGGTGGATGACCTTGACGATTTCCGGCCGCTTCGCCAGCCAGTTGGCGACGGCGGTTGCGTTCTGGCAATGGCGCTCCATGCGCAGGGGCAGGGTTTCGAGACCCTGCAAGGTGAGGAAGGAATTGAAGGGCGATGGCGCGGAGCCGAGGTCGCGCAGCAAGGTGGTTCGGATTTTGATGACATAGGCCACCGGGCCGATCGGTTTGACGGCCTGGGTCCAGATCGCGCCGTGATAGGACGGGTCCGGGGTGTTGAGCGCGGGCTGGCGCTCGGAAAATCTCTCCCAGTCGAAATTGCCGCCGTCCACGATGGCGCCGCCGATCGCCGCGCCATGGCCGCCGATGAATTTGGTGGTGGAGTAGACCACCACCGCCGCGCCATGGTCGAGCGGGCGCGCCAGGATCGGCGCGGCGGTATTGTCCATGATCAGCGGGACGCCGATCTCGCGGCCGATCGCCGCCACCTCGGCGATGGGGAAGACCGCCAGCTTGGGATTGGGCAGGGTTTCGGCAAAATAGGCGCGGGTGCGGAAATCGGTGGCGCGGCGGAAATTCGCCGGATCGCTCGGATCGACGAAACGGACTTCGATCCCCTGATCCTTCAGCGTATTGGCGAAAAGATTCCAGGTGCCGCCATAAAGGTCGGTCGAGGAGACGACATTGTCGCCGACTCGCGCGAGATTCTGCAGGGCGAAAGCCGAGGCCGCCTGACCGGACGAGACGCAGAGCGCCGCGGCGGCGCCTTCGAGCGCGGCGAGGCGCTGTTCGAGAATGTCGGTCGTGGGATTGCCGAGCCTTGTGTAGATATTGCCGAGTTCCTTCAGCGCGAACAGATTGGCGGCGTGCTCGGTGTCGCGGAACTGGTAGCTGGTGGTCTGGTAGATCGGCGGCGCCACCGCGCCGGTGACCGGATCGGCTCGCCAGCCGGCGTGAAGGACAATAGTCTCGGGTCTCTTGCTTTCGACGGCCATGGCGTTTCCTCGAATGTGCGTCCGGCCGGAATGGCCCGGGCCGAGAAGATTGCGACGCCAAAGGTCGTTTGGGCAAGATGGGGGCGCAGCTTATTCCCGGTGCGCGGTTTGTTCTTTGGTCGGAAGCTTATTTCCCGACTTCCGCCGCGCCGGCGATCGCCTGCATCACCTGTTCGGAAAAATTCTGCACCGCGCCGGGCGA
>JAKANG010000254.1 GCA_021812505.1 Pseudomonadota bacterium | reverse complement strand
GACGCCGCCGTCCGCCAGATCGAGGACGCCATGCGCCATCTGCGCGGCGAGGTGAAGGCGCATGACGCGCCGGCCCATGGAAAGGTTGTTCGTTTTCTGGCCGGCGAGGATTGCGGCTTCATAGAAGCGCCCGACGGCCGTGAAATTTACTTCCACCGCAATTCGGTGGTGGACGGCGATTTCGACAAGCTCGAAACCGGCGACGAAGTGCGCTTCGTCGAGGAGGCCGGCGAGAAAGGGGCGCAGGCGAGCGCTGTCCACGTCGTCGGCAAGCATCATATAATGTGAGGGGAAACCGCAAAAGGGAGGCGAAATATGAAGCTCAGCTCAAGCGCCTTTCAAAATGGCCAGGACATTCCGAGGCGCTTCACTTGCGACGGCGAGAACCTTTCGCCGCCGCTGGCGTGGAGCGGCGCCCCGGCGGCGACGCACAGCTTCGCTCTGCTTTGCGACGATCCCGACGCTCCGCGCGGGGTCTGGCGGCATTGGGCGGTTTACGACCTGCCGGCCGACTGCGTCGCGCTGGCCGAAGGCGCTGGCAACGCCCTCCGACAGCCGAAACTCAGACAGGGCGTCAACGATTTCGGCGATGAGGGCTATGGCGGACCCTGTCCGCCTCATGGCCATGGGACGCATCATTACCGTTTCCGCGTGGTGGCGCTTTCCGTCGGGGCCCTGAACCTGCCTCCCCATGCGGCCTGTCGTGACGTAGAACATGCGCTGGGCGAGCATATTCTCGCGCAAACGACCCTTGTCGGCCATTATCGGCGATGACCCCGCGCGCCCAACGGACAGGCTGCGCCGGGGAAAGTCGGCAACCATGAAATTGCGGGGCCTCCGACGAGGTCGCCGATCTGCTCGAGCCGGAGAACGACAATCCGCTCCGCCTTCGCGCCTGCCGCAATGCGGAGAGGACCTTGCGGCGCAGATCGCCGAAATGGTCGCGAGCGGCCAGTTGTCCCGTCTCGAGCGGCTCGATCCCGACGACGTGCTTTGCCGCATGCCGAAAAGTGAAGGCGCGCTGGTGAACGTCAATTCCGACGCTCGCGGGACAAAAGATTTCGCCGATATGGATTTCACGCCATGGCGTTTCCGCCGATTGCGGGGCAGTCTTGCGAAAAGCGTCTGACAGGGAAGGAAAGAATAAATGACCACTCTGGCCACCGTCGATCCGCCTTTGCGCCGGCTGTTCGCGCGCCTCGATTTCGCGCCCCGTCCCTTGCAGAAAAGCCTGTCCGACCTTCTGGCGGTCTGGGAGGAGTTGCGCGGCGCCTCGGTCGCCCCTGAAATGAGGCGGGCGGAAGCAGCGGCGCCCGCCAACGCCTTCGTCTTCGAGCGCGACGAGGCGGGGCGCGATTTCCTGCTGCGCCGCGTTTCCCTTGGCCTTGAGCATTTGACGGGCCTGTCGGAGGCGGGCGTCGCGTTGAGCGCCTCGCCCGATCTTCGCCACGCCGCGCGGCTGCGGCGATTGTTCGAAACCGTGGTGGCGACGGGCGAGCCGGTTCTGGCCGAATTTTCCGCCGAAGGCCCGGGGGACGAGGAATTCGTCGTCGACCTTCTGGCGACGCCGCTCGCCGAATCCGGCGGCCGGATCGCCGGCGTGTTGGGCGGATGCGAGTTGCGCCGCTCGCTCGGCGGCGAGGCGCGGCCGGCGCGCCCCGCGAAGCGCGCGGACGAGCCCGTGATCTTCGCCTTGGGCCGTATGGCCGAACTGGCCGAAAAGGTCGCGCATCGGCTCGGAACGGTCGTTTCCGCGCATGAGGAGCGCCGCTTCGAGGACGGCGAGCACAAGATCAGGCCGCTCGCCGGCGTCCGCAACCGCGATGTCCATGTCTTCGCCGATCTCGCCTCCTCCGGCGAGGAGAGCGTCAACGACAAACTTTGCAAGCTGCTGTTCTTCATCGGGGCGCTCAAGCAATCGGCGGCCGCCCGGGTCACGGTTGTCGCGCCCTATCTTTGTTATGGCCGCAAGGAGCGCCAGACCAAGCCGCGCGATCCGGTCACGACGCGCTATCTCGCCCAGATGTTCGAGGCGGTCGGCTGCGATTGTTTCGTCACCGTCGCCGCCCATGATCTGGCGGCGTTCCAGAACGCCTTCCGGCGCGTGACCGAACATCTCGACCTGCATGCGCTTTTCGCCCGCGCTTTGGCGCCGCATCTCGAAGGCAAAGCGGTCGCGGTGGTCTCGCCCGATCCCGGCGGCGAGAAACGCGCCGAGCTTTTCCGCGAGGCGCTCGAACGCGTCCTCGGCGAGCCGGTCGCCAAGGCGCTGGTGGACAAGAAGCGCAGCATGGGCCAGGTGACCGGCGAGGCCTTCGCCGGCGAAGTCGCTGGTCGAACCGCGATCATCGTCGACGACATGATCAGCACCGGCGGAACGATGACGCGGGCGGCGCGCGCCTGCCGCGGCCATGGCGCGAACGAGGTGATCGCTCTCGCCGCCCATGGCCTGTTCAACGGCGGCGCGCAGGATTTTCTCCACGATCCGTCGATCGACGCAATTTGGATCGCCGACAGCCTGCCGCTCCCGCCATTGGCAAGGGACGCGGCGGCGAAAGGGCGGCTGCGGATCGTCGAAACCGAGGAACTGCTGGCCGGCGTCGTCCATGCGCTTCACGCGGGCGGATCGGTCAACGAATTGCTCGAACACGCCGTCAGGCCGTACCCGGGCATGGCGGGCTGAGGCGGCCTTTCACGCGGTTTCCCAAGATCTCTGCCCGATCCGCTGAAACGCCATGGCGCGAAAATCCACTGAATCGCGGGCGGATTTTCCCGCCAGCAGAATTTGAGCTCAGCGACAATGATGCGGAATTCATGTCATGACGGCTGCGCGCTCGCCGCCTCGAACCGGTCCAGGCCGCGCTCGGCGAGGGCGATGTAACGCCTGGCCAGAGGCTCCCATCTCTCTGGCTGACGCGGCGTCGGGTCGAGCAGATGCGCGAGCGACAGGCGCATGCGGAGCAGGCCCTTGCGGGCGAAATGAAGATGGAACAGGCGATGCTGTGGGGCTTGGCCCATTTCGCGCATAATCCGCGCGAACAAGTCCGGTCCCAACGTGGGCGCGCCGAGCAACTCGCATTCAAGGCCGAGAAAGGCGATCTCCTCGACGGGGTCGGCCAAGCGCAGATCCGCGCTGAATTCGAGGCAGTCGAAAATGTCGACGCCATCGGCAAAACAGATGTGCTCGGGGCGCAGGTCGCCGTGCCCATCGACCAGTTGGCCCTGTTCCACCCGCGACTCCAGCAGCGATCGGGCGCCGCCCAGCGCGGCGTCCATCCGGTCGAGAACGACGGGAACCCGCCCATGGTTCACGGCGAAACGCCGGCGCGTCAGGATATCCCGATTTTCCGCCTGTTCGTTGCGTAATCGTTCGAAATAGGCCGGTCCCGAAATTTTTCCGCGTGTCACGCCGCGAAAGAAGACCGCGAGGCGGGAGGCGAGACGTTGCGCCTTTTCCTCGTCGAGCGGGCCGGACGCGAGCAGCCGGTCGAGCATGAGCGCCCCGGGCAGGCGCCGCATGACAACCAACCACTCGATCGCTTCTCCCTCGCCGCCGAGACTCAGGCCGCCTGACGGCGCGAGCGTCAGCGGCGTCACGCCCAGGTAGACGTCGGGGGCGAGACGCTGGTTGAGCGTCGCCTCGGCGAGGCAATTCGCCTTGCGTGCGGCCAGCGTGGTGAAGTCCATGAAGGGAAGTTTGACCGGCTTCTTGAGCTTGTAAACGCGGTCGCCGGCGAGAAAGACAAAGGACATATGGGTTTCGACGACTTCGACTTTTTCCGAGGCAAGGCCGTGAACCGACGGATCGCTCAGGAATCGGACCTTGTCCGCGAGGCCGACCGGCCTCTGGCGGAGGCTCTCGGCGCTTGCTTCTGATGATTTCACGGTCAAGGCGCGAACTCCGGCGTCGAAACGCTTCATTGTCTTCCGCCCAACGCCACAGGGCAAGCGCGCCGATTCAGCCGCCCGGCGGCCCCGGTTTCAA
>JAKANG010000253.1 GCA_021812505.1 Pseudomonadota bacterium | reverse complement strand
CGGGAGTAGACGGACGCGCCACCCGCCAAGCCGTGACGCCGGCGAAAGCATCGTTCGGAAAAGTCGATGCCGGTTATTTCGCTTGCGCGAACCTTCGGCTCGCGAAAACGCTGCGACAACGAAGGAACCTAAACCTGCGCCGGCGCGGCCAAGGGCAACGGCCGCGCGACCGCCTCGACCCGGGCGACGCGCTCCTTGGCGGCCTGCTGGACCTTTTCGAAGGCCCGCACCTCGATCTGGCGCACGCGCTCGCGCGAAATGCCGAATTCGGTCGAAAGCTCTTCGAGCGTGACAGGGTCTTCGGCCAGACGCCGGGCCTCGAAAATCCGGCGTTCGCGCGGGTTGAGGACGCCAAGCGCCTGAGCCAGAGCGGCGCGGCGGTTCTCGGTCTCCTCGCTCTCGGCCAGTATGCTCTCCTGATCTGAGGATTCGTCCACCAGCCAGTCCTGCCATTCGCCGTCGCCCTCTTCGCGCAGCGGCGCGTTGAGCGAGGCGTCGCCGGACAGGCGGCGGTTCATTTCGACGACTTCCTGCTGGCTCACGCCAAGCTTGGTCGCGATCGCGGCGGCGTTCTCCGGTTTGAGGTCGCCTTCCTCGAAAGCCGAAATCTGGCTTTTGGCCTTGCGCAGGTTGAAGAACAATTTCTTCTGATTCGCAGTGGTGCCGAGCTTCACCAGGCTCCAGGAGCGCAGGATATACTCTTGAATTGACGCGCGGATCCACCACATGGCGTATGTGGCCAGGCGGAATCCCTTGTCCGGCTCGAACCGTTTCACCGCCTGCATGAGGCCGATATTGCCCTCGGAGATCACTTCGCCGATGGGCAAGCCATAGCCACGGTAGCCCATGGCGATTTTCGCCACGAGCCGGAGGTGGGAGGTGACCAGCCGGTGCGCCGCGTCGGGATCGGAATGTTCGCGCCAGCGCTTGGCGAGAATATATTCCTCATCCGGTTGCAGCATCGGGAATCGACGAATTTCGTCGAGATAGCGCGTCAGGCCGTTTTCGCCTGCGAGAATGGGAAGCGCGGCAGCCATCAAACCCTCCTAAACCCGAGCGCCCTATGTCGGCTCGCTCGAGACGATCGCATGCGCCGATCGTCAACGTGAACATATAGGGACCATGAACCATGGCCGAAAGAGGGCGGAGCCCTAAAAGCTCGATTACAATTCGGTAACCCGCGGGCCCACGGGAAGTTCCCCTGTCGCCATGGCGTAAATCCAACTGGCGCTCGATGGTAAAAATGCGCTAACAAGCGCGCGAGTTCAAACATAAGTCGAGCGCATCCATGCAAACCAGTCTTTTCGCCGGAGTCGAGGAGCTCCCCCGCGACCCGATCCTTGGCCTTACCGAAGCCTTTGTCGCCGACAAGTCGCCGAACCGCGTCAATCTCGGCGTCGGCGTTTATCAGGACGCTTCCGGCAAGACGCCCTTGCTGGCTTGCGTGAAACAGGCGGAGGAGGCGCTGCTCGCCAAGGCCGCGCCGCATGCCTACGTGCCGATCGACGGCCTCGCGGCTTTCGACGCGGCGGTGGCGGCCATGGTTTTCGCGGACTCGGCCGATCTCGCCAAGGTCTCGACCATCCAGTCGCTTGGCGGCACCGGAGCCCTCAAGCTCGGCGCGGAAATGATCCGCGTGATTTCGCCGAACGCCAAGGTGTGGATCAGCGACCCAAGCTGGGAAAACCATCGCGCGCTTTTCTCCGCCGCCGGCTTCACCGTGGAAACCTATCCCTATTACGGCGCCGACGGCGAACTGGATTATTCCGGACTGATAAAAGCCCTGTCCGCGATTCCCGCGGGCGACGCGGTGCTGCTTCACGCCTGCTGCCACAATCCGACTGGCCTCGACCTGTCGCACGACCAATGGCGCGAAATCGCGAAAATCGTTCGCGCGCGTGGGCTGATCCCGTTCCTCGACACCGCCTATATGGGTTTCGCCGAGGGGCTGGAGGCCGACGCCTTCTCGGTGCGCCTGTTCGCTTCCGACGGCGGGCCTCTGTTCGTTTCCTTCTCCTTCTCCAAGTCGCTATCGCTCTATGGCGAGCGCGTCGGCGCGCTCTGCGTCCTCACCGCCAGCGCTCAGGAGCGGTCGCGGGTGCAGAGCCAGCTCAAGCGCATCGCCCGCGTGACCTATTCCTCGCCGCCCGGCCATGGCGCTTCCGCCGCCGCCATGGTGCTGACCGACGCAAGCTTGCGCAAGCAATGGGACGATGAACTCGGCGGCATGCGCGAGCGCATCAAGAAGATGCGCAAACTGCTGGCCGACAAGCTGACGGAACGCATGCCCGGCCGCGATTTCTCATACATCGTGCGCCAGAACGGCATGTTCTCCTATTCGCGCCTGACCAAGCCGCAGGCGATTGCTCTGCGCGAAAAATACGCGGTCTATGCGCTCGACAGCGGCCGCATTTGCGTCGCCGCGCTGAACGAGAAGAACATCGACTATGTCAGCGAATGCATCGCCAAGGTGATGGCGGAGGCCTGAGGCCCGGCAATCCGCCTGTTTTGCAAGCCCGGCCCACGCATGCGCGGGCCGGGCTTGGTTTTCAGGGCGTCGGAACGATCACCCGACGGTCCTCCGGCCATTTCATCTGGTAGGCGAGGTCGATGTCCTTGCTTGCTTTGGGCGCGAGATCGAAGCGCCAGCGCAAAAGGCCGCGCTTGCCCTCCGGGTCCCTTTCGTCCGGAGGCGTGGTCTGCGGCAGAAGCTCGACGACGATTTCCGAATTTTCCGAATAGGGCGTCTGGTCGGTGACGACCGCATGGACGGGGAAGTCGTGCAGGTTGCGCACGGTCGTCCTGAATTCGCGCGTCTCGACCTTGGTCCGGCCGAACCAGCCGGGTTCGTTCTCCTTGCGCCGCACCGGCTCGCGCTTGACCAGCACGCGCTCGTCGGCGCCGAAGCCGATATCGCCGCCCGCGTGCGGCGCGACCAGCCGCAGCCTCCCCCGCCCGATCAGTTCGCCGTCGCGGTAAAGCGCGACGGCGCCGGGCAGCAGCGGCGCAGCTTCCGCGTTTTCATAATGGACCGAAAGGAAGGCGCGCGGGTCGAGCGCCGGCGAAATGCGCCAGGTCAGTTCGACTGGGGGCGCCTGGGTCGAAAGCGCGATATTCTTTGCCGCGCCGCCAGAAGGCAGGCTGACCCGGCCCGGCGCGGTAAAAGTCGCCTGATAGGGGCCGGCTTCGAGATGCGCCTGGATGGTTTCGGCGGGGACGGGAAGCGCGGGCGCCTGCCGCGCGCGCATCGTCGCGCCTTCGGGAACGGACATCGACTTCGCGGCGAGCGGCGCGGGCGGCTGGTAAAATTCGATGACCTTCGGCTCGACGTCCGGCGCCGAGGCCGCGCCCGTCGTCGGGAATGTGGCCAGGGTCAGTTTCACATCGTTCCAATCCTCGCCGGTCGCCTGGGACGCCAGCGCGCGGCGGGCGAGCTCCAGGCCAGGCCCGCCGTCCTTGCCACCGGTGGTCAAATGCGCCTCATAGGCCGGGATCCAGCCTGCCCGGGCGACCCGATAGGTCAGGGCAAGCCGGATTTTTCCCGCCGCCGGCGCGGAAAAATCCACCGCCACATCCTCCATCGCGCCGCCCGGCGCCGGCGCAGGCCGGGCGGCCTCCAGCGCCTTGATCTTCTCGTCGATCGCCTCCCCGGCGAGGTTTGCGGCGCGCAATTCCTCGCCGGTCTTCGCCATGCCGGCGCCGACCGCGTCCCAGGCCGGGCTCCAGTCCTCGGGCTTCAGGCCTTTCTCGCCGATTTTATCCGGCGCCGTGCCGCCATAGAGACGCGTCATGCTGAGCTTGGTCGCGAGCGCGTCGATCCGGACCTGGGCGGCGGCGCGCTCCTCGCGCAAGGCTTTCATCTGCTTGTCGAAGGCGCTTTCGCCGGCGGCGGGCGCTTTTTTCAGATCGACAGCTCCCAGCTGGACTCGGCCTTCGCCCTCGCCACGCACGCGGAGAGTCGCGAGATCGATTCCCGGAGGAAGCCCGC
>JAKANG010000252.1 GCA_021812505.1 Pseudomonadota bacterium | reverse complement strand
CGCCTCGTCGTCAGCCCGGTCTTTTCCGCCGAGGATCAGCTCAAGGCCATTTCCGCAATTCTCGACAAATATGGATTTGGCGGCGTCACCGCCAATTTCATCAAGTTGGTCGCCTCGAAGCGCCGGCTGTTCGTGCTTCCCGAAATGATCCGCGCCTTCCAGGCGCTGAACGACAAGGCCAAGGGCGTGATCCGCGCCGAGGTCACGGCCGCCGCGCCTCTGTCGCCCGATCATAACGCCGCGCTCGAAGAGGCGCTGCGCGAGGTTTCCGGCGGCAAGACCGTCAAGGTCAATGTCGCCGTCGATCCCTCGATCATTGGCGGCATCGTCGTCAAGCTTGGCTCGCGCATGGTCGACGCCTCGCTGAAAACCAAGCTCAATTCGCTCCGCACACGTATGAAAGAGGTCGGCTGATGGACATCCGCGCCGCGGAAATTTCCGCGATCCTGAAGAACGAGATCGCGAATTTCGGTCAAGAAGCCCAGATCACGGAAGTCGGCCAGGTCCTGTCCGTCGGCGACGGCATCGCCCGCGTCTATGGCCTCGATAATGTCCAGGCCGGCGAAATGGTCGAGTTCGCGAACGGCATCCGCGGCATGGCGCTCAATCTCGAAGCCGACAATGTCGGCGTCGTGATTTTCGGCTCCGACCGCGACATCAAGGAAGGCCAGACCGTCCAGCGCACCGGCGCCATCGTGGACGTGCCGGTCGGCAAGGAAATGCTCGGCCGCGTCGTCGACGCCCTCGGCAATCCGATCGATGGCAAGGGCCCGATCCACGCCGCCAAACGCTCGCGCGTGGACGTCAAGGCGCCCGGCATCATCCCGCGCAAATCGGTTCATGAGCCGATGGCGACCGGCCTCAAGGCCATCGACGCCCTGATCCCGATCGGCCGCGGCCAGCGCGAGCTGATCATCGGCGACCGCCAGACCGGCAAGACCGCGGTGGCGCTCGACACCATCCTCAACCAGAAGCCGCTCAACGCCGAAGGCGCGCCCGAAAGCCAGAAGCTCTATTGCGTCTATGTCGCGGTTGGCCAGAAGCGCTCCACCGTCGCCCAGTTCGTCAAGGTGCTGGAAGAGCAGGGCGCGCTCGAATATTCGATCGTCGTCGCCGCCACCGCGTCCGATCCGGCTCCGATGCAGTTCCTGGCGCCCTTCGCCGGCGCGGCGATGGGCGAATATTTCCGCGACAACGGCATGCATGCGCTCATCGTCTATGACGATCTGACCAAGCAGGCGGTCGCCTATCGCCAGATGTCGCTGCTGCTGCGCCGCCCGCCGGGCCGCGAAGCCTATCCCGGCGACGTGTTCTATCTCCATTCCCGCCTGCTGGAGCGCGCCGCCAAGCTCAATGAGGACAATGGCGCGGGCTCGATGACCGCTCTGCCGGTGATCGAAACCCAGGCCAACGACGTGTCAGCCTATATTCCGACCAACGTCATTTCGATCACCGACGGTCAGATTTTCCTAGAAACCGACCTGTTCTATCAAGGCGTCCGCCCGGCGGTGAACGTCGGCCTCTCGGTGTCGCGCGTCGGCTCCTCGGCCCAGACCAAGGCGATGAAGAAGGTCGCGGGCAAGATCAAGGGCGAGCTCGCCCAGTATCGCGAAATGGCCGCCTTCGCCCAGTTTGGCTCCGACCTCGACGCCACCACGCAGCGATTGCTGAACCGCGGCGCCCGCCTGACCGAGCTGCTCAAACAGGCGCAGTTCGCGCCGTTGAAAATGGAAGAGCAGGTCTGCGTGATCTATTCCGGCGTCAACGGCTATCTCGACGCCTTGCCGGTCGCCCGGATCAAGGCTTACGAGGACGGGCTGCTGGCGCTGCTGCGCACCAGCCACGGCGACATTCTCGAAGCGATCCGCGCCTCCAAGGATCTGGCGGACGATACGGCCGGCAAGCTGAAGGCGGTCGTCGAAGGCTACACCAAGTCTTTCGCCTGATGATCAACTGGGCCCGCCGTCGAGGAGATGGCGGACCCGCCTCCTGGAACGCTCCCGAAGCCGGATGTGACGGCGGGAGCGGCAGTCGCTGGGACGAACCATGGCTTCGTTGAAGGACCTTCGCACGCGCATCGCCTCGGTCAAGGCGACGCAAAAGATCACCAAGGCGATGCAGATGGTCGCCGCCGCGAAACTGCGCCGCGCCCAGACCGCGGTCGAGGCGGCGCGTCCCTACGCCGAGCGCATGGAGAGGGTGCTGGCCAATCTCGCCGCGGGTTTCGAGCCCGGAGCCGGTCCCGCTTTGCTCGCGGGGAACGGCCGGAGCGAGACCCATCTACTCGTGGTCGCCACCGCCGAGCGCGGCCTCTGCGGCGGCTTCAACACCTCGATCGTCCGCCTGGCGCGCGAGAAGGCGCTGGCGCTTCAGGCCGAGGGCAAGACCGTCAAGATCCTTTGCATCGGCAAGAAGGGCTACGACCAGCTCCGCCGCCAGTTCGAAAAGCAGATCGTCGATCTCATCGACCTGCGCGCGGTGCGCCAGATCGCCTTCGAACACGCCGATCCGATCGGGCAGAAGGTCATCAAGATGTTCGAACAGGGCGAATTCGACGTCGCGACCCTGTTCTATTCCAAATTCCGTTCGGTCATCCAGCAGGTCCCGACCGCGCAGCGGCTGATCCCGGCCGAAATTCACGGCGGCGCCGGCGGCGCGGCGTCCTATGAATTCGAGCCCGACCAGGACGAGATTCTGTCGGCCCTGCTGCCGCGCAACATTTCCGTGCAGATTTTCCGCGCGATCCTGGAAAACGCCGCGTCGGAACAGGGCGCCCGCATGAGCGCCATGGACAACGCCACGCGCAATGCGGGCGAAATGATCAGGAAGCAGACGACGATCTACAACCGGACGCGTCAGGCGATGATCACCAAGGAACTGATCGAAATCATCTCGGGCGCCGAGGCGCTCTGACCGTTTTACAGAATGTGAGGACGAAAAATGGCTGAAGCCCGCACCCCAGGCCACGTCACCCAGGTCATCGGCGCCGTCGTCGACGTCAAGTTCGAAGGCCACCTGCCGGAAATTCTGAACGCGCTGGAGACCACCAACAACGGCCAGCGCCTGGTTCTCGAAGTCGCCCAGCATCTCGGCGAGAATTCGGTGCGCTGCATCGCCATGGACGTGTCCGACGGTCTGGTGCGCGGCCAGGAGGTGAAGGACACCGGCTCCCCGATCTCGGTTCCCGTCGGCGACGCCACCCTCGGCCGCATCATCAATGTCATCGGCGAACCGGTGGATCAGGCCGGCCCGGTCGCGGGAGAGGCCCTGCGCGCCATTCACCAGCCGGCCCCGGCCTATGCCGAGCAGGCGACGGAGGCCCAGATTCTCGAAACCGGCATCAAGGTCGTGGATCTGCTCGCGCCTTACGCCAAGGGCGGCAAGATCGGCCTGTTCGGCGGCGCGGGCGTCGGCAAGACCGTCCTTATCATGGAACTGATCAACAATATCGCCAAGGCCCACGGCGGCTTCTCGGTCTTCGCCGGCGTCGGCGAGCGCACCCGCGAAGGCAACGACCTCTATCATGAGATGATCGAAGGCGGCGTCAACAAGGACCCGAAGGAAAACAACGGCTCGACTGCGGGTTCGAAATGCGCGCTGGTCTATGGACAAATGAACGAGCCTCCGGGCGCCCGCGCCCGCGTCGCGCTCACCGGCCTCACCGTCGCCGAACATTTCCGCGACAAGGGCCAGGACGTGCTGTTCTTCGTGGACAACATCTTCCGCTTCACCCAGGCGGGATCGGAAGTGTCAGCGCTTCTCGGCCGCATTCCCTCGGCGGTGGGCTATCAGCCGACGCTCGCCACCGACATGGGCGCGCTGCAGGAGCGCATCACCACCACCACCAAAGGGTCGATCACTTCGGTGCAGGCGATTTACGTCCCGGCGGACGACCTGACCGACCCGGCCCCCGCGACCTCCTTCGCCCATCTGGACGCCACCACCGTTCTGTCGCGCTCGATCGCGGAAAAGGGCATCTATCCGGCGGTCGA
>JAKANG010000251.1 GCA_021812505.1 Pseudomonadota bacterium | reverse complement strand
ACACCTATGTGATCGAGGGTCTGCCGCCGGGGCCGATCGCCAATCCCGGCCGCGCCGCTCTCGAAGCGGTCGCCAATCCCGCGCCGAGCAGCGCGCTCTATTTCGTCGCCGACGGGACGGGCGGCCATGTCTTCGCGGACACGCTGGGCGCGCATAATCGCAATGTCCAGCGTTTGCGCGAGATCGAACAGAACAACAAGGCCGCCGCGCCGACCGCGCCGAGCCCGCCGGCGGGTCATGACGACCATTCCGAACTGGCGCCGGCGCGCCCGCCCGCCACCGCTTTCCTCCCGTCGTCTTTCGTCGCGCGCGCCCGGAAACTCGCTGACGACGCCGATGGCGCGGGCGGCCCGGCCCTTGCGAAGCTGCTCGACGCCCGCGATCGCGATCTGCGGCTTTGGCGGGCGCTCGGCCGGGACTACAGAGCCGAGGCGGGCGCCGCGCCCGAACGCGCCAGGAACGCTGCGCCCCCGGCGTTCGGGACCGCGCCAGGCGCGTCCGAGTTCGCCGCGCGCCACCTTAGCGGCCCGCTGCAGCCGAGCCTGCGTCCCGACCCCAGGATGATCGCGCGCGTCGCGCCGCTCCTGCCGGGGGCGCCGCCGCCGCCGCGGCGGCTCGTGGATTTCGATCCGGCCGGGCGGGCCGCGCCGGCGATGGTGGCCTTCGCGGCGCTCGGCGATCTGGAAATGGGCGGGATCACCCGCGCCGAAAATATGCTCGACGGACCTGCGGACGATCCCGCCGAGGCGCCGCGGCGCCGGCTTGGCGCGTCGTTGGCGCAACAGGCGGAGGCCGGCGACCTCGACGGCCCGGCGGAGCCGGTGCAGACTGGCGGCTTTGGGAACTCCTCGGGCGGCTCGCTGGGCTATGCCGGCGGCATCGTCAACGCCGCGCCGAACGGCAAGCCCCGCATCTACGACGCGGCCGCCGGGACGGCGCTCGACCCCCTGCTCGCGAAGGGTTGGGATCTCAACAGCGCCCATACCGTCGATGTTCCCGAGCCGGCGGTGGAGGCCGCCAGAACCCGAGGCGCGGCCAAACCGGCCGCGACCAAGGCAAAAGCCAACGCCAAGACCAAAGCCGCGACGAGGCCCCGACCCCAGGCGCGCGCTCCGTCCGCCGTTCCGGCTCAGGCGCCACCCCAGCTCCGTGGCGCGTCGCCGAATTAGCCGCGCTTTCCGCCGCGAATCCTGTTATAGCCGACGAAACTTCGTTTGAGCGCGTTCGGGCGGTCCTTCGCCGGCGGACAGGATTTTTGCCATGACCATATCGAGCATGACCGGTTTCGCCCGCGATGCGGGCTTTTCCGCGCCCTACCGATGGAGCTGGGAAATCAAGACGGTCAATTCGAAGGGTCTCGATCTGCGCCTTCGTCTGCCGCCGGGCTTCGATTCCCTCGAAAAGCCGGTCCGCGCCGCGATTTCCCAAGCGCTCTCGCGCGGCGCCTGCTACGCCAATCTGGCCGTGACCCGCGAAATCCCCGTTGTCTCTGCGCGGCTCAACCGCGATCTGTTGGCGCAGTTGATCGAAGCCGTCGCATCCTTGGAACTTCCTGCCCGGATCGCGCCGCCGAGTCTCGACGGTCTGCTCAACGTGCGCGGCGTGATCGAGACGGTTGAGCTTGAGGAGGACGAGGCCGAGCGCGAGGCGGGGCTCGAAGATATTCTGAAAGGGCTGAAAAACGCCTTGCGCCAGCTTTCGGCGATGCGCGCGGGCGAGGGGGCGGCGCTGGCGGCGGCGCTCCACCAGCGGCTCGATCGCATCTCCGAACTCGCCCGGGCCGCAGACGCCTGTCCCGCGCGCCACCCCGAAGCGGTGCGCGAAAAACTGCGCGCGGCCGTCGCCCTGATCGTGGAGAGCGGCCGTCTCGACGAGGTTCGGCTGCATCAGGAGGCGGTTCTGATAGCCGCCAAGGCCGACATACGGGAGGAAATCGACCGGCTCCACGCCCATGTCTCCGCCGCGCGAAAATTGCTCGCGGACGGCGGCGCTGTCGGCCGCAGGCTCGATTTTCTCGCCCAGGAATTCGGTCGCGAGACCAACACGCTCTGCGCCAAATCGAACGACGCCGCCTTGACCACGATTGGCCTCGATCTGAAGGTGGAAGTCGAGCAATTGCGCGAGCAGGCCCAAAATATTGAGTAAAAATGAAAGATAGAGAAGAAAATGGATACGGAATATGTGAGGCGCCGCGGTCTTATACTCATACTCTCCTCGCCGTCGGGCGCGGGCAAGACCACGCTGACGCGCATGCTGCTCCAGAAGAAGGAGCTGGACCTCACTTTGTCCATTTCGCTGACGACCCGCAAAAGGCGGTCCAGCGAGGCCGACGGCATCCATTATCATTTCATCGATCAGGCCGAATTCGTGCGCCGGCGCGATGGCGGGGAATTGCTGGAGCACGCCGAGGTCCACGGCAATTTCTACGGCACGCCGCGCGGACCGGTCGAGGCGATCCTGGCAAGCGGCAGGGACGTCCTGTTCGACGTCGATTACCAGGGCGCGCGGCAGGTGCGCGAGAAAATGCCGCGCGACGTCGTCACCATCTTCATCCTGCCGCCCTCGATGCGCGAGCTGCGGGCGCGGCTGGAGCGCCGCGCCGAGGACAGCCAGGACGTGATCCTGAAAAGGCTGGACAACGCCCGCCACGAGATCGGCCGCTGGGCCGAGTACGATTATGTGCTGGTCAATGACGACATCCAAAAGACTTTCGACGACCTGCTGGCGATCGTGCGCGCCGAACGCCTGCGCCGCCCGCGGGTCGCGGCCAGCGTCGAGAATTTCGTCGTCGCGCTTCTGGGCGAAGAGGCGTAGATAGCTCCTCCCCTCGACGCGGACTGAAACGATTTGGCTCTTTCGAGAGTTCGACGGCTGGAGGAGTGGATTCGCATCCTCGGTCCGCGATCGAGGAGCAGAGCGGCGAGGCCGGCGCGCAATTTGTGGCGATCCCGCGCCTGGCCTGCGTTTTGGGCCGCCGAAGCCGTGGTTCGACGGATCGCGGAAATGACAAGGCGTCCGAACTTCACGCAAGAAGGGGCAAGGCCATGTGCGTCATCTGTGCAGTCCAGAGCCGTCGCGCTTTCCTGACCAAAGCGGCTTCCGTCGCTGGCGCGGCGGCATTCGCCGGCGCAGGCCTGCGGCCCGCCTATGCCGCCTCGGCTGAGCCTTCGGGCGGCCCGTCGCCTGAGGAGGCATTCGCGAAACTCAAGGCAGGCAACCAGAAATATCTTGCGGCGCCGCAGCTCTGCGAGGCCGATCTGGCGGCCAGCCGCGCGTCGGTCGCCAAGGGGCAGGCCCCATGGGCGACGGTGCTCGCCTGTTCCGACAGCCGCGTGTCGCCCGAGCTGATTTTCGGCGGCGTCGGCCCCGGCGAATTGTTCGTGGCGCGCAATGCCGGCAATGTCGCCGACACGGCGGTGGTCGGCTCGATCGAATATGCGATCGAGCATCTCCATTGCCCGCTCGTCGTCGTCATGGGCCATGGGCGCTGCGGCGCGGTCGCCGCCGCTTGCGACGTGGTCAGGAACGACGCCAGACTGCCGGGCTCGATCGGGCCGATGGTGGCGGCGATCGCGCCAGCCGCGCGAGCGGTCATGAACGAGCCCGGCGACTTCGTCGAAAACGCCATGCGCCAGAACGTCCGGAACCAGGCGGCGATCGTGCGCAAGAGCGCGATCTTCGCCGGTCTCGCGAAGGCCGGGAAGGTCAAGCTCGTCGCCGCGCGCTACGATCTCGACACCGGCGCGGTCGAGTTCCTGGACTGATTTTCAAAACCTCCGGCGTCGCAACAAGCAGGGCGCTCCTCCGCCATCGGCATATTATCCGAATGGATTTCATCTCTTCGTCATCTGCCGTATTCCTGCGCCGAAAAAGCCATGCTAAACCCGGCGCTATATTTGCCGCGGGGCCAGAACTCCGCCAGCGCAGCGGGAAAAATCCATGAAGCACATCCTTGACGCCCTTGATCAGCGCCGCGCCGGCGCCCGTCTCGGCGGCGGCCAGAAGCG
>JAKANG010000250.1 GCA_021812505.1 Pseudomonadota bacterium | reverse complement strand
TCGCCGAGATTTTCGGCCGGCTCGATCCCTCCGCGCCGGCGCGCTGGCGCCTGCACGCCTTGCTCCATGACGCGCCGGAATATGTCATCGGCGACATGATCTCGCCCTTCAAGGCGGCGCTCGGCGCGATCTACGCCGAAGTCGAGGAGCGGCTGGCGCGAGCCATCCTTCAACGTTTTTCGTTGGCGCCCGATCCTCCCGCGGCTCTGACGCGCCTGACGAAAAAGGCGGACCGGATCTCCGCCTTTTTCGAGGCGACGCTTTACGCCGGCTTCGAAACCGGGGAAGCGACGCGCCTGTTCGGCGCTCCCGAAGTCGATCGGCGATTCTTGGAGGATCTGCTGGCTCCGATGGACCTGGAAATGGCGCAGGCCCTGTTTCTGGAACGGTTCAACGTCCTGGAGAAGGCTTTATGATGGCGGCGCTCCAAATCCGCCCGCCCGACGAGGCCGAAAAATG
Source organism: Pseudomonadota bacterium (assembly GCA_021812505.1). Next base: position 3,550 of record JAKANG010000250.1, on the reverse strand, counting down.
CGTGACGCCTTGCGTCCTAGCCCTTGCCGACTCAATTTTGTCTCGGCAAGGATGAATGATTGCGGCGATCGAATCGATCCACCGCGCCGCCGATCGTTTCTAGGGCCAAATTTTGTGCATGGATTCGGCATGAACGTCCCCTCCGCAGCTTCCATTCCAATGGAAATCGGCCTAACCGCCGCGATCGTCGCGGTGCGCGGGGACACCCCGCTCATCCTTGTCGCGCGCGGCGCCGGCGGCGACGTGGCTGAAGAGGCGGGCGATCTCGCGGCCCTGCCCTCGGGTCCCTTCGATCCGGTCAACCATCGAACCTTCGAAATCGGGCTGCGCGCCTGGGTCGCCGAACAGACCGGCGCGCCGCTCGGCTATGTCGAGCAGCTTTACACATTTGGCGACCGCGGCCGCCACAGCCGGGCCGGCAGCCGCGATCCGCATGTGGTTTCGGTCGGCTATCTCGCCCTCACTCGGTTCGGCGACGCCGAGGCCCCCACCGCGCCTGGCGCCGGCTTTCGCGAATGGTATCGTTTTTTTCCGTGGGAGGACTGGCGCCAAGGCCGGCCGGCGCTGATCGACACGACGATCATGCCGGGCCTGCGCGCCTTTGTCGCGCGGGGCGGCGATTCGGTCCATCGGCGCGGCGTCGGCCTGATCGAGCGGGTGCGTCTGCTGTTCGGCGAGGACGGCGACCGTTTCGACGAGGAAAACGTACTCGACCGTTACGAATTGCTCTATGAATTGGGGCTGGTCGAGGAAAGCGTGCGCGATGGCCGGGCGCCGGCGCCGGGTTTTTCCGAGCGCCCGCCGCTCGGTGAATCGATGCACGCCGACCATCGCCGGATTCTCGCCACCGCCATGGGCAGGCTGCGCGCCAAGATGAAATATCGTCCGGTGATTTTCGAGCTCATGCCCGAGGAATTCACCCTCACCGCCCTGCAGACCACGGTCGAGGCCATTTCCGGCCGTCATCTCCATAAACAGAATTTCCGCCGCCTGGTCGAGGCCTCCGCCGTAGTGGAGCCGACCGGCGAAATGTCACGCGCCACCGGCGGTCGTCCGGCGGCTCTGTTCCGCTTCCGCCGCGAAGTGATGCGGGAGCGCCCGGCGCCAGGATTAAGGGTCGGCATCAGGGGCTGATCATCGCCTCCTCTTGCGGGCGCCGGATGTCCTTGATCAGCGAAACCACTTCCGCGAAGGATGGCTTGGCGCCTTCGGCCGGCGCGCGCAAGGCGGATGCCAGGAATCGCGCGGGGAACAGCGTCGCCTCGATATTGGCGTCCCGGATTTCAGCCGGACGAGAAGCGTCGGCGCCCATGCGGCGCTCGACCTCCGACAGAATCGCGATCATTTCGGGTTTCTGGAAAACGCCCTTGGCGATCAGCGCCTCGATCAGCGCGGAAAGGACGAAATAGACTCCTTCAAGCTGCAAATTCGCCGTGTTCATGAGGCGATCTCCTTGATGTTCCAAGCGTGACAACGCGCAACCAAGGGAATCGTTCGCCAGGCAAAAGTCTGCGACAATCCGCGGCGGGCGCTTATCGTGCGGAGAAGGCCTCTTTCGTTGCTATAATTGACTATAGATTCGCGATCGGAGACGCATGATGAAAGTCGACACGGTCATCGTGGGAGCGGGCACGGCGGGGCTCACCGCCTTGCGCGAGGTGCGGGGCTACACCGAGGATTTCCTCCTGATCAACGACGGACGGTGGGGCACGACCTGCGCGGCCGTGGGCTGCATGCCCTCCAAGGCGCTGATCGAGGTCGCCAATGCGTTCCACCGCCGCCATGTGTTCGAGGAATTCGGCATTCGCGGCGGCGAGACCTTGCGCGCCGACATTCCCGACGTCCTCGCCCATGTCCGCAAGTTGCGCGACGGATTTGTCGCGGGACCGAGTTCGATGCGGGAAAAGCTCGGCCGCCGCGCCATTTCAGGGCGTGCGCGGCTGAAGGGCCCGAACCGCGTCGAGGTCAACGGCGAGGAGATCGAGGCGCGGGCGATCATTCTGGCGACGGGGAGCCGGCCGGTCGTCCCCAAGACATGGGCGGCTTTCGGCGACCGCATCCTGACCAGCGATACCTTATTCGAGCAGGACGACCTTCCGCGCCGCATCGCCGTGATCGGCATGGGCGCGATCGGGGTCGAGATCGCGCAGGCTTTGGCGCGGCTCGGCGTCGAGGTCGCGGGATTCGATGCGCTGGACGGCCTTGCCGGGATCAGCGACCCCAGGATTCTGGCGTCTTTCCGCCCGATGCTCGCACGCGAAATTCCGCTTCATCTCGGCGCCCCCGCGGAACTGGCGGCGACGCAGAGCGGCGTTCTCGTCAGCGGCGCCGGCGGAAGTTACGAGGCCGACGCCGTTCTCGCCGCGATGGGACGGCGGCCGAATATCGACGGGCTGGGTCTCGAAACCCTTGGCGTAGCGCTCGACGCCCGCGGCATGCCCGAGATCGATCCGACAACCCTGCGCCTGGGCGACCTGCCGGTCTTTCTGACCGGCGACGCCAATGGCTATCGCCCATTGATGCATGAGGCGGCGGACGAAGGCCATATCGCCGGCCGCAACGCCGCGCCCGACGCCGCGAACCTGCCCCATTGCCGGCGCACGCCGCTCGCCATCGTCTTTTCCTCGCCGCAGATCGCCCGCGTCGGGGCGGCTGTCTCCGAAATTCCCGAAGCGCGGCGGGCAAGCGGCAGTTTCGATTTCGCCAAACAGCCGCGCGCGCGCATGAGCGCGGCGGCGGCCGGACTTTTGCGCGTCCATGCGGACCGGGAGACTGGCCTGCTGCTTGGCGCCGAAATGTGCATTCCGGCGGCCGAACATATCGCGCATCTGCTGGCGCTGGCGATCGAACGCAAAACGACGGTCTGGGACCTGCTCGCCGCGCCCTTCTATCATCCCGTGCTCGAAGAAGGCCTGCGCAGCGCCCTGCGCGATGTCTCGCGGTCGCTGCCGGCGAAAGACGGGTCGGATCTGGCCCTGTGCGGCCCCACCGGCCATGAGGCGCTCGACTGAGCGCGCCAAGATGAAACCGGGCCGAGGAGGCGTCCATGATCGACGCGGCCACCCGTCTCTTGCGCCAGCGGGACCCGCTGACCGCCGAAAAACTGGCCCGCCTCGACTATTTGGGTTGGAGCGGCGCCGCGGTTCCGCCGGCCGACCTGCGCGATTCAGAGAAAAATGAGACCTCATGAAACCGCCGCGGCTCTCGGACGTTGAAAGGGCGACTGTGAGCGAAGGAGGGCAAAATGCGTCTCGATTATCTGGCGGATATCGTCATCCATGTGAACGAAACACTGGACGAGACCGGGCTGCGCGTCGTCGAATGCGACCTATGCGGGGTCGACGGAGTGGTCGCGGCCAAGCATGTTCCGGGGCGCAATCACATTCTGATGGTGACCTATGACAATGAGGAGGCCCGCGCCGTCGATCTGTTAGCGCCCCTGAAGGCGCGCGGGCTCCATGCCCAGTTGATCGGCTTTTGAGGCTATGGCGCCAAGGTCCGGCAAAGCTCAAGACATCCGGACGTGGACCAAGCGGCGCGTCCGCCGCCC
>JAKANG010000249.1 GCA_021812505.1 Pseudomonadota bacterium | reverse complement strand
TCGCCGCCGGGCGCCTCCTGCTCGACGCGGCCGATGCGCGCGCCGCGCGGGAGCTGAATCGTCCCGCTCTCCGCCGCGATCTCGTTGCAGATCAGCCTGAACAGAGTGGTCTTGCCGGCACCGTTGCGCCCGACAAAGCCGACATGAGCGCGCTCGGGCAGAGCCAGGCTGGCGGAATCGAACAAAAGGCGCGGCCCAAGCCGGTAGGTGAGATCGGTGATGGTGAGCATGGATGAACGGGCAAGGTGTCGTTCTCCCGCCACAGGCCGTCCATACGGACGATCGTTCTGACGAACGGCCTATGGGGAGAAGGGGGCGGCCTCAGCAACTGGTCTTGCCGCATCTGGCCATGGAGTCGATCCGCGATTTCAGCTCGTCATAGCCCACTGCGCCGACGATGGCTTCGCCGCCGATCACATAGGCGGGCGTGCCGCTGAGGCCGAGCGCGTCGCCGAGCTTGATATTCTCGGCGAGGCCGTCGTGAACCGAAGCGTCGGTCATATCCTTCTGGATGCGGGCCATGTCCAGGCCCATGTCCTTGGCGACGGCGAGCGCCTGATCCTTGCCGACATGGCCGCGGCTGGACAGCAGCTTCTGGTGGAACTCGAAAAATTTCGCGCCCGAAACCTGTTTGCGCACGGCGGCGGCGACCCGCGCCGCCTCGACCGAATCCGGCCCCAGCACGGGGAAATCCGCCAGCACCACGCGCAGGTCGGGTTCGGTCTTGATCAGATTGTTGAGATCGAGGAGCGCCTTTTTGCAATAGCCGCAATTATAATCGAAGAATTCGACCAGGGTGACCTTGCCAGACGGATTGCCGGCCACGGCGTTGAAGGGCGAATTGAACAAAGCGTCCTTGTACTTTTCGATGGCCCGGCGGTGGAGATCAGTCTCCTCCTCCTGCTGTTTCTTTTCGAGTTCGGTGGCGACCTCGCGCAGAATCTCGGGATGTTCGAGCAGGTAGGAATGGACGATCGATTCGATTTCGGATTTCTGCGCCGCGCTGAATTCGCCCGCGCGCGAGGGCAGGGTGAACGCGCTCAGGCACAGGATCCCGACGAACAGGGCCCCAAGGCTTGGGACGAGCCTCGGCAAGAGCCTCGGCAAGAGCCTCGGCAAGAGCCTCGGAAAGGGCCTGGGAAAGGGCCTGGGGAAGGGCATGGACAACTCCAACGGAAAAATCTAACCCTCCTTAGCTTATTCAAACGCCGAGGTCGAATTGCGGCGCGGCTTTTTCGCGGAAATTTCCATGAACCGGACGTCGCATGCCTTCAAACCCGCGCGGCGGGCGGCGATCGCGCCTTTCATCGCCATGGACGTCAAGCGCGAGGCGACGCTGATGGAGCAGGCGGGCGGGACCATCGTCCATATGGAGGTGGGCGAGCCCTCGGCGCCGCCGCCGCGCCGCGTTCGCGAGGCGGCCATCGCGGCGCTCGGCGGCCAGCCGGTCGGCTATACCGACGCCTTAGGGCTCGCGAGCCTGCGCGAGCGCATCTCTCGCCACTACCGGGAGACCTATGGCGTCGCGGTCGATCCGGCGCGGGTGGCGGTGACCACCGGCTCGTCGGGCGGTTTCGTCATGGCTTTCCTGGCGCTGTTCGATCCGGGCGCGCGGGTGGCGATCCAGAATCCGGGCTATCCGGCCTATCGCAACATTTTCGGCGCGCTCGGCCTCGAAGCGGTCGATCTGCCGGTCGATTTCGCGAACGGCTTCGCCATCACGGCGGCGGCGGTCGAAAAGGCCGACGAAGCGCGCAAGCTCGACGGCCTGCTGCTGATGAGCCCGGCCAATCCGACCGGCGCCATGCAGAGCGCGGATTCCTTGCGCGAAATCGCCGAAGTCTGCGACCGCCGCGGCATAAAGTTCATTTCGGACGAGATTTATCACGGTCTGACCTATGACCGCCCCGCGCAAACGGCGGCCGCCTTCTCCGACCGAGCAATGATCGTCAATTCCTTCTCCAAATATTATTGCATGACCGGCTGGCGGATCGGCTGGCTGGTGGCGCCGCCCGAATTCCCGCGCGTCATCGAGCGCCTCCAGCAGTCGTTGGCCATTTCGGCGCCGACCCTGTCGCAGATCGCGGCCCAGGCCGCCTTCGACGCGACAGAGGAACTGGAGGCGGTCAAGGCGGGCTACCGCCGCAACCGCGACCTCCTGCTCGATGGCCTGCCGGCGCTCGGCCTCGACGAACTCGCGCCCGCCGACGGGGCTTTTTACATCTACGCCGATGTCAGCCGGTTCACCGACGATTCGACGCGATTCTGCCAAGAGTTGCTGCACCAGGCGGGAATCGCGGCCACGCCGGGCGTCGATTTCGATCCGCGTCGCGGTTCGCGCGCCCTGCGCCTGTCCTATGCCGGGGCGGAAGCCGACATGATCGAAGTCCTGAAGCGGCTGAAGGTTTTTTTGCGGCGCTGAGGCGAGAATCCTGTGAATTGCCGGCCGATCTCGCGGTTTCGGAATGGGAATTCCGCGTGAATCATGGCGAAATTCGAACATCGCCGGTCGCGGGTGTTGACGAATGAACCGGTGCGACCAAATTTTTATATTGGCGCTTTCCGATGTCCGAGCTTGAGCTTGGCGTCGAAGGCTTGGCGCCGAATTTGCTCGGCGATGAAGGCCGGCTCGATCGGCAAGGGAGGCAGAACAAGGAAGGTTGTAACTTTTCCTGAAATATCCGCCGCATGTTTATCATTCATAAACCATTCCGCGTTTCGATTGAATTGCGGAAGTTTCTGACGGCCGCGGCGGACGGAATGGAGGTCTTGATGAACCGCCGATCATTCTTGTTCCTGGCGTCCGCGTCTGTCCTCGTCTCCTCGTCCGCTCGCGCGGAGGTCCTGATACCTTTCGCTGAAGCGCCCGGCCGCGCCTTCGTGCCGCATGCGCAATTCGTCCCCCAGCAATGCAACGACTGGTGCTGGGCGGCCTCCTGCTCGATGATTTTCGGCACGCTCGGCCATCCGACCGACCAGAAGAAGCTGGTCGATTTCCTTTACAGCGATCTCGCCTGCGCGCCGGCGTGGCAGACCCGCGATCTGACCCGCATTCTCGACAATAGTTGGATCGACGACCGCGGCGTGCCGTTCCGCTCGCGGGTCGAGGCGGCCTTCGATCAGGAAAACGGCGTCATGGCCATCGACGACACCCTCGTTGTCGGCGAACTGATGCGAAAACGCCCGCTGCTTTACGCCAGCAAGGACCATTGCCTGGTGATCGTCCAGGCGGATTTCGTCCTCACCCCGAATGGGCCGCGGATCATCGGCATGGGCGCGCTCGATCCTGATCCTACGCCAAGCGCCCGGCTGGTTCATTTGCCCTATCGTGCGCTGACCGAAGCAGAGCGCCGTCCTGCCTTTTTGGGCGGCGAAATGATGTATCTCGCGGCAGTGCGGATCTGACCCTCCGCCCGGTCCGCACCCCGTCCCGGCCATGCCCATAAGGGGGGAAGGGCGGCGGGAGTCACTGCGCCTTCAGCAGCACGTGCTTCTTCTTGCCGACCGAGAGTTTGGCGACGCCATCGCGCGCGAAATCCTTGGCTGCGAGCACATAACGCTCGTCGGTGATCGCCGCGTCGTTGAGCTTCAGGCCCCCACCCTTGATCTGGCGGCGCGCCTCGCCGGTCGAGGGCGTCAGGCCGGCCTTGACGAAAGCCGTCAGCACGCCGATCCCTGCCGCGATCTCGGCTTCCGCGACGGTCACGGTCGGCAGGCTTTCGGCCAGCACGCCTTCCTCGAAAGTCTTGCGCGCGGTATCGGCGGCGGCTTCCGCCGCCGCGCGGCCGTGCAGCAGGGCGGTGGCCTCGTTGGCCAGAATCTTTTTCGCCTCGTTGATCTCGGCGCCCCGCAGGGCGGAAAGCCGCGCCACTTCGTCGAGCGGCAGCGTGGTGAAGAGTTTTAGAAACCGCGCGACGTCGGCGTCCTCGGCGTTGCGCCAATATTGCCAGTAATCATAGACCGGCAGCATGTCGGCGTTGAGCCAGACGGCGCCGGCGGCGGTCTTGCCCA
>JAKANG010000248.1 GCA_021812505.1 Pseudomonadota bacterium | reverse complement strand
AGCGCTGCTTCCACCGGCTCCCATAGACGAAGGCGACGTCGTTCGTCGTGAAGGTGAGAACCGGGTCGGGCTTGCTGAAATCGGGGATGATCGCATCGGGATGGACGCGCGGGTCGCGCACCACATTGGCCATGCGCGTCTCGCGCCAGCGCGCGTAAACCTCCTTGTGGCAGGACTGGCAGGCGGCGGAGCCGACAAAATGCGCGTCCGCGACCGAGGCCGAAATCTCCGACGCCGGCGCAGCCGTCTTCGGCAGATGGCGCAGGAAAAGCACGATCTGCCAGATCTGCTGTTCGGGCAGCGACCACGCGGGCATCGCCGTGTTGCGAATGCCGTCGCGGATATAGGTGAAGGCCTGGCCGTCCGTCAGCGTCGGCGCGAGTTCGCGCAATGCCGGGACACGCGGATAGACATTTTCCCCGATCATCGTGTGTCCGCGCCCGTCAAAACCGTGACAGGTCGCGCATTTGGCCTGAAACAACGAGGCTCCGGCGGCCATGTCCGCCTCGTCCGGCGCGAGAGGATTGGCGCGCTTGGCGTCCTCCGCCGGCACGCTGTGGCGAAGCATCCAGGTCGCCAGGGCCACCTCGACCGCCGGCGGGTTGGCGCGGGCGCTCGAAAAGCCAGGCAGCACGAATTGATAGAAATAGCCGCCCGCGCCCACGATCAAGGCGACGACGACGGCCAACGCGACGGCGAGTCTTCTGGTCATGCGGGGCTCGGGTTCGTTCGCTGGCGACCGGATTCGCCCGATCTCCCTGCCCCATCATGATATTTCAAGTGAGGCGTCTCGTCCTCAGGGTTTGAGCCGCGCGACGCGATTTCGTGACGAGACCTAAAAGGACAAATTTTGGCGGCTGCTCCATGGCCGCACATCAGGCCTGAGCCACGACCTCGATCCGCTCCGGCCGCAGCAGTTTCAGCTGGCCATCCGCGCCGACCGCCAGCCGATGGATGTAGAAATGCGGCGGGCCGCCGTCCGGGCGCGTCATCACCGGCGAGGGGGCCGAGACGATGCGCAAGGCGCCGCATTGGCCGAACCAGTCGATGTGCCGATGGCCGTGCATCACGACGACCCGTCCGGCGAGCGACTGCATCCAGCGCACGAACCAGGCGCCGTTGATCAAGGCCGTGCCGATGCGCTCCGACATCGCGGTCGCCGGCCGCGGATATTCGACGACATGGTGGTGCAGTCCGACGATCCAATGGGCCCGGGGATAATGCGCCATCACGGACTGGATGGCCTGCGCCTGGTCCAGCGAGATCATGCCGAGCGCGTTGGTGAAGGAGAAATGGGTGTCGGCGTTGGAGTTCAGCAAGACGATCCCGAGCCCTTCCTCGCCCTCGGGCGGCAGGGCGAGCGGAAAGGCTTTTGTCCAGAGGTCCGACAATTCGCGCGAGAAGACCGGCCGTCCCTCGTCCATGAAGGCTTCGATGGCGCGGCGATGCGGCGCCAACGCCGCCGCCAGCGCCCCGCCGAGACGCCCGCCAACGCGATCGACGAGCCGCGCCCGCCCGCCCTGCAAATCGCCCATGGCGGTGAGGACGCGCAACTTGCGCAGCCGCTTGACCGGGCTCATCGGCAGGTCGAGCCGCGCCGGATTGGAGCGGTCGACGATATTCAGATCATGATTGCCGGGCGCGAGCGCGACGCGCGCGGCGAGCGCCGGATGTTCCGCGAGTAAATCGAAAAACTCGGCCCATTCCGAGGAAAGGCCGGCGTCGGTCACGTCGCCGGTGATCAGGATGGCGTGCAGCGGCGCGTCCGCATTCAAGGCTTCGAGCTGGCGGAAGACCTGCTTCAGCCGTTCATTGCCGCGCGGCCCCGCCCGGCCGCTTTCGATGCGGAATCCGTAACGCTCGCCGACGACGTGAATGTCCGAAAGATGGGCGATGCGCCAGACTTGCCCGTCCAGCGGCGCCTCGTCGAAGCTTTCGAGATCGCGCGGCTGCTCCATGGTGGCGTCGGCGATCGCCCAGCCGAGCGCGGCGACGGCGACATAGGCGCTCACCAAAGCCCCGCTGTTGGCGAAAGCCGCCCACGCCAGCCGGCGCGGCGTATCGAGAATGGAGATGTTGCTCACCAGAAGCGTCGCCGGCCAGACTTTCACCAAAGCCAGAAGCGCGATTGCGCTGATCAGCAGGCCGGCGACCATGGCGGCGGCCGCGCGCACCAAGGGCAGTTTCGCGCTTCCCGGCGCAAGCCTTCTTTCCACCAACTGGCGCAGCGTCTCGCGGCACATCGCATAAAAGGGCTGGACGGCCAGCGCGTTCAATGACCAGAAACTATGCTCGGCAAGACGGAACAGCCGCCGCGACGAGAACAAGGCCAGCGCGACAAGCGCCGCGATGATCAAGGCCGACCAGACCTCGACCTGAAAGGCCATGACCTGGCCGAAGAGCTCGCCAAGCCAGATCGAGGCCAGGATCGGAGTCACGCCGAGCAGCAGGCCGGGCAGGCCGACCAGCAGAACCCAGGCGAAGAAGAGCTTCGGCAGGCTGATTTCGGCCAGCAGCGAGCCCGCGAGCACGAGCAGCGAGCGTTTCTTCGGGCTGGAGGCGTCGCTTTCGACATCGCCAAGGCGCGGATCGTAAATGGGCTGCACCAGCCGCCTCCGATGAGATTCGTCTTTCCGGCTCCAGCATAATCCGCGACGGAGCTTTAAGCGCCGATTAACCGGCCCATCGCGCCTTCGCTCTTCGCCCATGGCGCGCCGGGCCCCCCGCGCCTATCATGAGCGGTGTTTGGGGAGAATTCCATGCAGCCCAATATGGTGACGACCGGGCTCGAACTGCCCGGCTTTCGCGTGATCCGCAATATCGGCGTCGTGCGCGGCATTGTCGTGCGCTCGCGTTCTCTCGTCGGCAATTTCGCCGGCGCGCTGCAGACCTTGTTCGGCGGCAATATCACCATCTACACCAATCTCTGCGAGCGGGCGCGCACCGATTCCTACGAGATGATGTGTTTGCACGCCCAAGCCAGCGGCGGCAACGCGATCCTGATGATGCGCTACGACGCCAATGAGATCATGAACGGCGTCACCGAGGTCATCTGCTACGGAACCGCAGTGGTGATCGAAAGGGACGCGCCATGAGCTGGACCCTTGGCGCGAGTTTCGGCCTCGTCCTCGCCGGCGCGGCGGCTGCGCTGGCGCAACTCTGGCTCCGCGTCTGGGAGCCCGACATGTTCGTGCGGATCATAATCACCGACGGCGTGTTCCTCGCCGTCGTCGTCGCGTGGCATCTGATCCAGCGCGAACGCCGCGACACCGCCCGCCTGCGCGACAGGACCAAATCCGAGCTGTGAAACCCGCATGAAAAAGGCCGCCTCGAGGGCGGCCTTTAGAATTTCGACATCTCTCCGCCTCGTCATGGCGAGCGGAGCGAAGAAAACCCAGCGCACGCCAGAGCGAGCGCCAGACCCCCAATCAGCGCGAATAGAATTCGATGACCAGGTTCGGCTCCATCTGGACCGGATAGGGCACCTCGCTCTGCAGCGGAATGCGGCTCAGCTTGGCGGTCATCTTGGAGTGATCGACCTCGTAATATTCCGGCACGTCGCGCTCGGTCAGGCCGACCGATTCCAGAACCAGAACGAGCTGGCGCGAGGCTTCCTTGACCTCGACCACGTCGCCCGGCTTCACCAGATAGGACGGGATGTTGACGCGGCGGCCATTGACCTTGACATGGCCGTGGTTGACGAACTGGCGCGCGGCGAAGACGGTCGGCACGAACTTGGCGCGATAGACGACCGCGTCGAGGCGGCGCTCCAGCAGGCCGACCAGATTGTCCGAGGAGTCGCCCTTCATGCGGATCGCCTCGGCGTAATATTTGCGGAACTGCTTCTCCGAAATATTGCCGTAATAGCCCTTGAGCTTCTGCTTGGCCTTGAGCTGGGTGCCGAAGTCGGAGAGCTTGCCCTTGCGGCGCTGGCCGTGCTGGCCGGGGCCATATTCGCGGCGGTTGACCGGGCTCTTCGGGCGGCCCCAGATGTTCTGGCCCATGCGGCGGTCGATT
>JAKANG010000247.1 GCA_021812505.1 Pseudomonadota bacterium | reverse complement strand
CAATTCTTGCCCCGCCCCGCTCACCCCTCATCGACCTCGCCGACCCGCGCGCGGAATTCCATGCGCAGCTCGTCGATGCTGATATCTTCGCCGTCATGGTTCATGCGCCAAAAGGTCCAGCCGTTGCAGGCGGGCATCCCTTGCGCCAGAGCGCCGATCTTGTGGATCGAGCCGACGATGTCGCCCAAGGCGATGGCCCCGTCGGCGCGCACGATCGCCTTCCAGCGGCGTTTTTCGTCGAAAAGTTCGGCGCCGGGCGCGATCATTCCCGCCTCGATCAGGCTGGCGAAGGCGACGCGCTTTTCCTGCCTTTTGGCCAGCGGCGTGGCAAAGGCGCTTTCCGGCAGAGGCTCGACGGCGGCGATGCGGGCTTGCGCGGCGGCGATATAATCCGGGTCGCGCTCGCAGCCGATGAAGCGGCGGCCGAGTTTTTTCGCCACTGCGCCGGTCGTGCCGGAGCCGAAAAACGGGTCGAGCACCACGTCGCCGGGCTTTGACGCCGCCATCATGATGCGGCCGAGCAAGGCTTCCGGTTTTTGCGTCGGATGGGTTTTGCGGCCGTCCCCGTCCTTGAGGCGCTCCGCCCCGGTGCAGATCGGGAAGAACCAGTCCGAGCGCATCTGGCGGTCCTCGTTGCCGGCCTTCAGCGCCTCGTAATTGAAGGTATAGCTTTTGGTCCGCGCGCTTTTCGACGCCCAGATCAGCGTCTCGTGGGCGTTGGTGAAGCGCCGGCCGCGGAAATTCGGCATCGGATTGGCCTTGCGCCACACGATGTCGTTGAGGATCCAGAAGCCGAGATCCTGCATGATGGCGCCGACGCGGAAAATATTATGGTACGAGCCGATGACGAAAATCGTGGCGTCGTCCTTCATCGCCCGGCGCGCGGCGGCGAGCCAACGCTGAGTGAAGCGGTCGTAATCGGCGAAGGAGGCGAATTTGTCCCAGTCGTCGTCCACCGCGTCCACTTCGCTCTGGTCAGGGCGGGTCAGGCCGCCTTCGAGCTGAAGATTATAGGGCGGGTCGGCGAAGATCAGATCGACGCTGGCTTCGGGCAGCCCGAGCATGGCCTCGACGCAATCGCCTTCGACGATCCGGTCGAGGGGCGCCTCCGTCGGACATGGCGCGGAAATCGCGACGGGGCGTCGGCTGGCCCTAAGTCCAGTACGCGAAACAAGGTTCTGGACTTTCTGGCCGGCCGCCCCGGCGCGATGGATACGCATGAACTCGAAACCACAACGCGACTGACTGACAGGCGCCAGTTAAGCTTAACGGGGTAAAAGCCGCGTTTAGGATCAGCGCGAGACGGTGTCTCTTTTCCGTACGGAAAGCTTAATAATATCTTGAACTGGACTTTTGGCTTCGGGAGAAAATTAACTCATCTCCGCCCGCCGTCGCGCCGAAAAACCTCGCGCACCGGCGCGTAGGAGCGGCGATGTTCGCGGCAGGGTCCCAAGGCCGTCAGCGCCGCGCGATGAGTCGCTGTGGGATAGCCGGCGTGGGCCTTGAAACCATAGCCGGGATGAAAATCGTCGAGCCGCGCCATCAGCCGGTCGCGGGTGATCTTGGCGACGATCGAGGCGGCGGCGATCGACAGGCTGAGCGCATCGCCCCCGATCACCGCGCGGCCGGGACAGGGCAGTTCAGGTAGGTCGCGTCCGTCCACCAGAGCGAAACCGGGCGTGAGGACGAGACCGCGCGCCGCGCGGCTCATGCACGCGAGCGTTGCGCCCCTGATGTTTAGCGCGTCGATTTCCGCCGCAGGGCTGAGCGTGACCGAAATCGCACGCGCGCGCGCGCAAATTTCGTCAAAAAGAACCTCGCGTCGGCGTGCGGAAATTTTTTTCGAGTCGTCGAGACCGTCGGGAAGATCGGCAGGATCGAGAACGACCGCCGCCACGCAAACCGGCCCGGCGAGCGGGCCGCGCCCAACCTCGTCGATCCCGGCGACCGGCCCCCGTCCTTGCGCGATCAGTTCGGCCTCAAGTTCGAAATGCGCGGTCATCAGGAAACGCCAGCGCGGTCGAGCGCATGTCTGAGCGTGCGCAGATCGCGCCAGGCCTGGGCCTTTTTCAGCGGCGTGCGTAGAAGATAAGCCGGATGCAGCATGGGCAGGGCGCGGATGGTCCTGTCGCCGCAATGATAATCACGCCAATGGCCGCGCAGCCGCATGATTCCCTCCTTCTCGTCGAGCAGGGTCTGGGCGGCCGCGTTTCCGAGCAGGATGAGGAAATCCGGCGAAACCAGCTCGATCTGTCGGCGCACGAAGGGCAGGCAGAGCGCCAGTTCCTGCGGCGTCGGCGTGCGATTGCCGGGCGGACGCCAGGGCACGACATTGGCGATATAGACTTTTGAGCGGTCGAGGCCGATCGCCGCCAGCATCTTGTCCAGCAATCGCCCGGCGCGGCCGACGAAAGGCTTGCCGATCCGGTCCTCGTCGGCGCCCGGCCCTTCGCCGACGATCATGATTTTCGCATCAGGCGCGCCATCGGCGAAGACGAGTTGGGTCGCCGAATTTTTCAGGGCGCAGCCGTCGAAGGCGGCGAGTTTTTCACGCAATTCTTCGAGATTCTTCGCGCTCGCCGCCTGTTCCCGGGCGCCCGCGGCCGCGACGTCCTGCGACAAGGCGGCGGCCGGCGCGCGCATCGGCTGGCGCGACGCGGGCGGAGGTGAAGGCGAAGATCGGGCAGCCTGCGCCGGCGGGTCAGCGGCCGGGGCCTTCCTCGCCGACTGCGCGAAGCGATCGACCGGCTCATCGGAAAGCGCGCGGTCCACGCCCATGGCCGCATACCAGCGCAAGAGCGCGGCCAGAGCCTCCCGATCCATGGCGTGCGCGTCGATCATGACGGTTTGTAACCGGGCCGGCTTGCGGCGGCAATAGTTTATATATAAACTATATCGCTATTGGCCCTTCGCCTCGGTGGACAGCGCCGATTCGCGCGCTATGAAGAGGTTGTGAGATTCTGCCGGATCGCACGGGTCCGGCCCCGTTTCGGGAGACGCAGATGAGCGACAGGGAATTGGAGCCGCGCGAGGCGATGGATTATGACGTGGTGGTCGTCGGCGGCGGGCCGTCGGGCCTCGCGGCGGCGATCCGGCTCAAGCAGATCAATCCGGAGCTTTCGGTCGTCGTCGTCGAAAAGGGGTCCGAGATCGGCGCCCATATCCTGTCCGGCGCGGTGATCGACCCAGCCGGCCTCGACCGGCTGCTGCCTGGCTGGCGCGACGATCCGTCCCGCCCGCTGAAGGTGCAGGTGACGGAAGACCGCTTCTACCTCCTTGGCCCCTCGGGCGGCGTCCGCCTGCCCAATTTCGCCATGCCGCCGCTGATGAACAATCACGGCTTTTTCGTCGGCTCGCTCGGCAATGTCTGCCGATTCCTCGCGACCAAGGCCGAGGAGCTCGGGGTCGAGATCTACCCCGGCTTCGCGGCGACCGAGGTGCTTTACGGCGACAAGGGCGAAGTGCGCGGCGTCGTCACCGGCGACATGGGCGTCGGGCGCGACGGCGCGCCGAAGGAGTCCTTCACCCGCGGCATGGAATTGCGCGGCAAATACACCTTGTTCGCGGAAGGCGCGCGCGGCTCGCTGACCAAGACGCTGCTCGCCAGCTTCGGCCTCGACAAAGGCTGCGAGCCCCAAAAATACGGCATCGGAATCAAGGAGCTGTGGCGCGTCGATCCGGCGAAACACACGCCAGGCCTGGTGCAGCATTCCTTCGGCTGGCCGCTGTCCTCGGGCACGGGCGGGGGGTCCTTTCTCTATCATATCGAGGACAATCAGGTCGTCGTCGGCTTCGTTCTCCATCTCAACTATTCGAATCCGACGCTCTCGCCGTTCGACGAGTTCCAGCGCTTCAAGACCCATCCGATGGTGCGCGAGACCTTCGAGGGCGGCAAGCGTCTCGCCTATGGCGCGCGCGCCTTGACCGAGGGCGGCTGGCAGTCCGTGCCCAAGCTCGTTTTCCCTGGCGGCGCGCTGGTCGGCTGCGGTGCCGGCTTCATGAACGTGCCGCGGATCAAGGGCTCGCATAACGC
>JAKANG010000246.1 GCA_021812505.1 Pseudomonadota bacterium | reverse complement strand
GTCGAGCGGCAATCTGCATCCGACCGAAGCCTATGTCGTGGCGGAGGGCGTGGACGGCCTCGACGACGGGCTTTACCATTATCTTTCGCGCGACCATGTTCTCGAACAGAGACGGCGCGACGAAAGCCGCCAAGGATCCGACAGGCCGCGCCTGTGGCTGGGCCTATCCTCCATTCATTGGCGCGAAGCCTGGAAATATGGCGAGCGCGCCTTCCGCTATTGCCAGCTTGACCTCGGGCATGCGCTCGGCGCCATCGCCTATGCCGCCGGTGCGCTGGGCTTGGGGGCGCGACTGGTCGACGGCCTCCACAGCGACCGGATCGGCGCGTTGCTAGGCCTTGATCGCGCGGAAGATTTCGGCCGCGCGGAACACGAAGACCCGGACGCCATTGTCGAAATCCTCACTGGGTCCGAAGCCGCTGCGCCGCCGCCGGAGAGGACTGGCGTCTGGACGGGAAAGGCCAATCTGCTCGATCGGCGGCCGATGTATCGCTGGCCTGTCATCGACGAGGTCGCCGAGGCGACGCGCGGAACGATCGCCGCGGACCCGACCTTCGCGCCGCAGGAATCGCGGCGCGCGGCGCCGGACGCCGATCTCATCCTGCAGCGGCGCAGCGCCCAACATTTCGACTCCGGCCATGTAATGCCGGCTGGCGATTTCTTCGCCATCCTGCAAAGTCTTTCGCTGCAAGGCCAGGCGCCGTGGACGATCTGGGACTTCGCGCCGCGGGTTCACCCAATTCTCTTTGTCCATCGGGTCGAGGGCGTCGAGCCCGGCCTATACGCCTTGCCGCGCTCACCGGACGCCGTGGCGCTTTTGCGACAATCGCTCGATCCCGACTTCGTCTGGTCGCGGGTCGCCGGCGCGCCGGACGAGCTCCCGCTTTTTCAGCTCAGGATCGGCGACGCGCGCGGCGCGGCGCGGCGCCTGTTCTGTAATCAGGCCATCGCGTCGGACTGCTGTTTCGGCGCGGCCTTGCTGGCGGAATTCGATTCCGTCGAACACACGCC
The DNA here is from genome assembly GCA_021812505.1 of Pseudomonadota bacterium. Next base: position 3,030 of record JAKANG010000246.1, on the reverse strand, counting down.
CTGGGCCTATCGTCGCCTGCATTGGGAGGCCGGGCTCATCGGACAGGCGCTCTATCTGGAAGCCGAACGCTGCGGCTTGCGCGGCACGGGCGTCGGCTGTTTCTTCGACGACGAAACCCACACCTTTCTCGGACTGAAAACAACAGTCCTGCAAACCGTCTATCATTTCACTGTCGGCGCGCCGCTGAACGATTCCCGCATCGCAACCGCGCCGGCCTATCCGGACAAGCAACGCGCGACGGCCTTCCCATGATCCAGGATTCAGCGCTCGCCGAATGGCTTCTGGGCCAGGGCTTTCCCCGTGACGACATCGGCGCCCGCGCCGCGAACGAAATGACGCCGCTGATGTGCGCGGCGCTCAAGGGCGACGGCCTCATGGCGCGCAAGATCCTCGCGGCCGGCGCGGACGTCGCGCTGCGCAACGCCGATGGCGCCAACGCCCTGTGGCTCGCCTGCGTCGGGCGTCATCTCGACATGATCGATTTGCTGATAGAGGCCGGGATCGACATCGACAATCGCAACGACGGCGGCGCCACGGCGCTGATGTATGCGTCGTCCTCTGGCCGCGCGGATGTCGTCGCGCATCTTCTCGCGCGCGGCGCCGATATCGCGCCGGAGACGCTCGACGGATTTTCGGCGCTCGACATGGCCAGCAACATTGAAATCCTGAACCTGCTGCGGGCGGCGCATCGCAATCGGCGCGCGCAAAAAGCCGCCCTTTGAAAAAAGCGGGAAGCGATCCGGCAGGGCTTGCGATCGCCGGCGCTTCCCGCGCGTCCGGCGACAAGCGCCGGACATCGAGGACCATTCAGCGCTGCAACACCACCACGAGGCGCTCGACCAGCTGGCCGCCCTTGAGATGGGCTTCAACGATTTCGTCAATATCCTCGGACGTTTTCGGGGCGTACCAGATCCCCTCCGGATAGACCACCATCAGCGGGCCCGCGCGGCAGAAGCCGAGGCAGCCCGAGGGCGTGAAGCCGACATCGGCGAGGCGCTCCGCCTCGATCTTGCGGCCGAGGCGATCCCATAGCGGCTGAGCGCCCTGCTCGCCGCAGGAGCCGCGCGGATGGCCCGCGGGACGCTGGGTGAAACAGGCGAAGACGTGCCGCTTGTAAAGTTGCGGCACGTCGGCGAAGGATGCGGTCTCGATCTCGGCGCTCATGCCACGGCCTTTTCCACGCCCTTGTCGGCGAAAAGCTGGGTGAGCTCGCCCGAGGCGGCCATTTCGCGCACGATGTCGCAGCCGCCGATGAATTCGCCCTTCACATAGAGCTGCGGAATGGTCGGCCAGTTCGAAAAGGCCTTGATCCCCTCGCGGACGAAGGGATCGGCAAGCACATTCACCGCCTCATATTTCACGCCGAAGCCGTTCAGAACCTGCACGACGGCGGCGGAAAAGCCGCATTGCGGCTGGGCCGGCGCGCCCTTCATGAACAGAACCACATCGGCGCCGTCGATCAAGGACTTGATACGCTCTTGGGTTTTCTCCGTCATCGATGATCCTCTCGATTGGTTCGCCTCGGGGGCGGAGCAGCACAGGGCGGGCTCACGCGCCCGCTCGTCGCCAAGGATGCAAGAGTGGGACCATGAGAACGCGTCATCCTGAGGCAAAGAGCGGGAAAGCCGCGCGTCGATTCTGCGACAGAGGGCTTTGTCCGAAATCCGACGCGGCGCCCGCGGCCTCGCTCTTGCAGGATTTGCGGCGAAAAGCCCCCCGCATTGAGGATGCGACATGCTCATCCCCTTCCCCGCGCCCGAGAGCGACCCGATCAATTTCGGCGACCTTCCGCCCGCGATCAACGACTTGCTGCAGAAGGGCGTCATCGCCTATCGCCGCGATTTCTCCCAGGCCGAAAGCTATTTCCGCGAGGCCCTCGCCGCCGCGCCCGAAGAGCTGCCAACCTATTTCTGCCTCTATAAGATCCACACCTATCACGGCAATCTCGACGAGGCCCGCGCCGCCGCGCAAAGCGGCATGACGAAAGGCGCGCGCCAGGCAGGCTGGCCGGACGACTGGCGCGAATGGACGCCAGAGCGCGAAATCCCGGAGGGCGCCGGGCGTTTCGCGCTCTATACGCTCAAAGCCTTGGCGTTCATTCACCTGCGCCGCGACGAGAAGGATGACGCCGAGGACATTCTCGCGGCGCTGCGCGTGCTCGATCCGGCAGGCGCGGTCGGCTGGCCGGTGATCGCGGAACTGGCGGCGGGTCTCGCGCGGTGACCGGTGCTGGCGCCTCGCTTGCATTCATCTTTCACGGACGCTGCGGCGCGCAATGGCGGTCCGCGCCGCGCCGCCGGCAAGGCCATGATCTGGCGGACAAGATTTTCTAGGTCGGAAGTGTGACATGAGCGAAGATACGGAAACCCTTCAGGACCTCGCCGATCAGAAATACAAATACGGCTTCGTTTCGGACATCGAATCCGAACTCGCGCCGAAGGGCCTGAATGAAGAGGTCATCCGCTTCATTTCGGCGAAGAAGGACGAGCCCGATTGGCTGCTCCAATATCGCCTCGACGCCTTCCGTCGCTGGCAGACGCTCGAGGAGCCCGGTTGGGCCAGGCTGCATTATCCGAAGATCGACTTTCAGGACGCCTATTATTACGCGGCGCCCAAATCCGACAAGGACGGCCCGAAGACGATCGACGAGGTCGATCCCGAATTGCTTCGCACCTATGAAAAGCTCGGCATTCCGCTGCATGAACAGGAAGTCCTCGCCGGCGTTCAGGAACGCAGGGTCGCGGTGGACGCGGTGTTCGATTCCGTATCCGTCGTCACCACCTTCAAGGAAGAGCTCGCCAAGGTCGGTGTGATCTTCTGCCCGATTTCCGAGGCGCTCAAGACGCATCCCGAATTGGTGAAGCAATATCTCGGCTCGGTGGTGCCAGCGACCGACAATTTCTACGCGACGCTCAACGCCGCGGTCTTTTCCGAAGGCTCCTTCGTCTATATCCCGCCGGGCGTGCGCTGCCCGATGGAGCTCTCTACTTATTTCCGCATCAACGCCGCCAAATCCGGTCAGTTCGAGC
>JAKANG010000245.1 GCA_021812505.1 Pseudomonadota bacterium | reverse complement strand
GACATTTTCCGCATGTGGCGGCCCTCTCCGCTCGTTCGCGCCCGCCGTCTCGAACAGGATCTCGATACGCCGGCGAAGATTTATTTCAAATATGAGGGCGTCTCGCCCGCCGGCTCGCACAAGCCCAACACCGCGGTGCCGCAGGCCTGGTACAACAAGCAGGCTGGGATCAAAAAACTCACGACCGAAACCGGGGCCGGCCAATGGGGCTCTTCGCTCGCCTTCGCCGGCTCGCTGTTCGGCCTTGACGTGACCGTGTTCCAGGTGCGCGTCTCCTATGACCAGAAACCTTATCGCCGCGCCCTGATGGAAACCTATGGCGCACGCTGCATTCCCTCGCCGTCCAGCGAGACGGACTCCGGCCGCGCGGTGCTGGCGGAGCATCCTCACAGTCCCGGCTCGCTCGGCATCGCCATTTCCGAGGCGGTGGAAGTCGCGGCCAAGAATCCGGACGTGAAATACGCCCTTGGCTCGGTGCTCAATCATGTCATGCTGCACCAGACCATCATCGGTCAGGAGGCGATCCAGCAGTTCGAACTGGCGGGCGACGATCCCGACGTGGTGATCGCCTGCGCCGGCGGCGGCTCGAATTTCGCCGGCCTCTCCTTTCCCTTCCTCGGCCTGCAATTGCGCGGCGGGCGCAAGCGCCGCGTCATCGCGGTCGAGCCCGCGGCCTGTCCCACGCTGACGCGCGGCAAATTCGCCTATGATTTTGGCGACACCTCGCATCTGACGCCGCTGGTGAAAATGCACACGCTCGGCTCAACCTTCATTCCGCCCGGCTTCCATGCCGGCGGCCTGCGCTATCACGGCATGGGGCCGCTGGTGTCGCACCTCTATGACCTCGGCCTGATCGAGGCGCGCGCCTATCATCAGATCCCCTGTTTCGAGGCCGGCGTGCAATTCGCCCGGGCGGAGGGCATCGTGCCCGCGCCGGAATCGACCCACGCCGTGCGCTGCGCCATCGACGAAGCCCTGCGCTGCAAGGCCGAGGGCAAGGCGGAGACCATCGTCTTCAACCTGTCCGGCCACGGCCATTTCGACATGGGCGCCTATATCAGCTACTTCTCCGGCAAGCTGGTCGATCAGGATTATGACGAAGGCGAACTCGCCATGGCGCTCGCCGGCCTGCCGTCGGTCGCGGCGCAATAGCAACAAGCGGGACATGCCCCGCGCCTGTCCCGCTTGTTTCCTCACGCGAAACTTGCTCTGCTGACGCGCAAGGGGGCGGGGCGAGATGAAGACTTGCGTGATCCAGATGAATTCGGTCGCCGACAAGCCAAAAAATCTGGCGCAGGCGCGGCGGCTCGTCGAGGACGCCGTGGCGCAGGAAAGGCCGGACTGGATCGGCCTGCCGGAAGTGTTCGATTTCCTCGGCGGTTCTGTGTCAGAAAAATTCGAGGCCGCCGAAATTTTGCGCGAGGGGCCGGCCTATGCTCTGTGCGCCGGGCTGGCGAAAAAGCACGGCGTTTTTCTCCACGCCGGCTCGCTGCTGGAAAAAAACGCCGACGGCGACCGCCTGTCCAACACCAGCGTCGTATTCGACCGCCAAGGCCATGAAATCGCGGTCTATCGCAAGATTCACATGTTCGACGTCACCACACCGGACGGCGCCTCTTACCGCGAGAGCGCGACTTTCAGGCCGGGAGCCGAGGTCGTGACCTATGAAGCCGAGGGCCTGACCTTCGGCTGCGCCATCTGTTACGACCTGCGCTTTCCCGCGCTGTTTCAGGCGCTTGCCGCGCGTGGCGCCGACGTGCTCGTTCTGCCCTCGGCTTTCACCCTCCAGACCGGCAAGGACCATTGGGAAGTTCTGTGCCGGGCCCGCGCCATCGAGACGCAATGTTACTTTCTCGCGCCCGCCCAGATCGGCGCACATCAGGCCAAGGGCGAAACCCGGCTGACCTATGGCCATTCGATGATCTGCGACCCCTGGGGGCACAAATTGGCCATGGTCTCGGACGCGCCGGGATTTGCGGCCGCGCGGCTCGACGCCGCGCTGATCGCCAAGGTGCGCGGCTCGATTCCCGTCGCGGCGCAAAGGCGCGAGACCTTTTCCTGAGCGGCGCGGAAGGCTTCGCGGCCGCGCCTGTTCACCCCCTTTTTGCTTTGGGGCAAAGTCGGCGGCTCGCGCGGGGTGTAGCCGAGATGGATCGGGGGAACGGGAGCCATCATGTCCGACCTTGGAATCCGGCGCAGGGACGACGGTCCAGCCATTTTGAGTTACGGTTTCAGGCCGTTTTTCCTGTCCGGGGCCTTGTGGGCGGTCGTCGCCGTCCTGCTCTGGCTGCCGCAATATTTCGGCGAACTGACTTTGCCCAACGCCTTCCAGCCGATGGACTGGCATGCGCACGAGGCCTTGTTCGGCTATGGCGGCGCCGTGGTCGCGGGTTTCTTGCTGACCGCCGTGCCGAACTGGACGGGGCGGTTTCCGCTGCGCGGCAGGGGTCTGCTGTTCCTGTTTCTGGTCTGGCTTGCCGGCCGGCTCGCCGTGGCCCTGTCCGGGGAGATCGGCTGGCTGGCGGCGACCGTGGTCGATTGCGCCTTCCTTTTCACTTTTTCCTTTTTCATCGGACGCGAAATCGTCGCCGGAAAGAACTGGCGCAATCTTCGGGTGGCGATCGTCGTTTTTCTGTTGGCGACGGCCAATGTCGCCTTTCATGTCGAGGCCCATTTTTTTGGCGACGCAGCCTATAGCCGACGCTTCGCGGTGGGCGTCTTCGTCGCGCTGATCATGCTGATCGGCGGCCGGATCATTCCGAGCTTCACCCATACTTTTCTCCTGCAGCGCCGCATCGCGGGGCGGCTGCCACAAAAATTCGGCCGCTATGACGGCGTGTGCATGGCGGCGTCAGTCGCGGCGCTCGCCGGCTGGGTCGCCGTCCCTGACAACAAGGTGGTCGGCCTGGCCCTCATCGGAGCGGGCTTGCTGAATGTGGCGCGTCTCGCGCGCTGGGCCGGCGAAAGGACTTACGCCGAGCCGCTGGTGCTGATCCTCCATCTCGCTTTCGCCTTCATTCCGATCGGCTTCATCCTGAGCGGACTGGCGGCCTGGAGTCCGGCGATCGCTCCGAGCGCCGGGCTGCACGCCTGGGCGGTGGGCGCGATCGGCGGCATGACCATCGCCGTGATGACCCGGGCGAGCCTTGGCCACACCGGCTATGCCTTGCGGGCGGGGCAGGGGACAAAGGTCCTTTATGGTTCGATCGTGCTGGCCGCTCTGGCGCGGATCGCCGCCGCCTTGGCGCCGCAATGGAGTTTCATTCTGCTCCATGTCGCCGCCCTTGCCTGGCTCGGCGCCTTCCTCGGCTTCGCCGTGGTTTACGGACCGTCGCTGTTCCGGGCGCGTCTCTGATTAACCTCGAAAGGCCGCCAAGCTATTGACGGACCTACGCTTTCATGGTCAGTAACGCGCGGAGAAGCCGAATGGGCGCACACGTCAATTTGCTTGGCCTGCGGTTTCGCGGCGAGGAAACCGCGCGGATCGAGGCGGCGCTGCTCGAAAGACTGGACGCCTGCCGCTGGCGGGCGCGGATCACGCCGGTGGCGCGGGTGCGCGCGGGCGACCGGCTGCGCTTCGGCGAAGGTTCGGAAAGCATGGCCTGCCTGCTGGCCTTTCTCGACGCCGAAGTGCAGTCGATCCAGGGCGACCACGCCGTGCTCGCCTTCGCCTTTTCGGGCCCCGCGCTCGACGAGGGGATCGAGCGGCTCGCGAGCGGGACGGACGATGGCCGAGGCTGATGACGCAGTGCCGGAAAGCCTGACCCTCTGGCGGTGCATCGGATGCGGCGCGATGGGAAACGCCAAAGAGTGCGTCGGAAAGTGCGATTTCAAGCGCGCCTTGGTCGTCGATGCGGCCAGCCACGCCGACCTGCTCGAATATTTCCTGAACTTGAGCGAAACGAACCAGGCCCTGCGAGAATTCGCGCGCGAGGTCGTGGTCAAAGCGACGACGCCCGAGGGTTTTGCGCGCGCGCTTGAAGGATTGCGCGAGCGTGCAAAGGATCTGCTGGCGCGGGCGCCGCGCGAACAAGCGCCGCAAGC
>JAKANG010000244.1 GCA_021812505.1 Pseudomonadota bacterium | reverse complement strand
CGTGCTGGCCGCGGAGCCCGACGCGCCCAAGCTGCACAAGGTGCTGGCCCAGGCCGGCGTGGGCTCGCGGCGCGACATGGAGCAGCTGATCCTGGAAGGCCGCATCACGGTCAACAACGAGCCGGCCCATATCGGCCAGCGCGTCTTTTACGACATGAAGCCGGCCGGCGACAACGAATGGCGCGGCTCCGCCTTCAATCCCGACGACGGCCACACCTATTCGGGCAAGATGACGCTTTCGGGCGGTTCGCTGACCACCGCCGGCTGCGTGCTCGGCGGCTGGATCTGCAAAAGCTACGCGTGGAGCCGCGCCAACTGACGCGGCGGGGCGCCCGGTCCCGGAAGGAACGCGTCAGGCTTGTCCTTTCAAATGCTTTCGTCACGCGCTATGAGCAGTCCGCAAAATGGCGAGACTGTCGCCGGAGACGTGAAATTGGCTTTTGAAGGGATGTTGATGCTTGATCCGCAGGCCTATCGCGACGCGATGAGCGAAATCGCCTCACCGGTCCATCTCATCGCGACCGACGGGCCGGCGGGACTCGCGGGCATGACGGTGACCGCGCTCGCTTCCGTCACCGACCATCCGGCGACCCTGCTCGTCTGCGTCAACCGGAAGTCGCCCTCGGCGCCGCGTTTTCTGGAAAACAAGGTGTTCAGCGTCAATTCGCTCGGCGTCGAGGACCAGAAGCTCGCGGATATCTTCGCCGGCCGCACCCACGAGCATTTCGCCGAGAAATTCACCCATGGCGCGTGGCGCAAGGGCGCGACCGGCGCGCCGCTGTTCATCGGCGCGCTCGCGAATTTCGATTGCCGCCTGATCGAGGTGAAGGACATCGGCACCCACCATATCCTGTTCGGCCGGGTCGAGGCGGTGGCGCGCCGCGACGAGGGCGCGAGCCTGCTCTACCACCGGCGCGGCTACCGGCGCGGCGACGACCATCTGTGAGAATCGTCTAATTGCCGCACAAAGAATGGGTTAACCTTTCCAACCGTTGACTCTGATCGTTTAGCTTCGGGCAAGTCGGGGCGGTTTAGCGTCTTCCCATGACGGAGACTCAAACCATGAACCACGCCGGCGCCGCGAAAATTTCCCTGTTCGGGCTGGAGGCTCGCGACGAGCGCCGCGCCCTGATTTCTTCCCTCGCCAAGTCCCTGGCCCAGTCCGGGCGGGATCTGCTGCCTTCCGAAGTGCGCCAGTTGCGCCGCGCCCTGTTCGAGGACGAAGGCGCCAGCCGCGAAGAGGCGCAGGCCCTGTTCGAGCTTGAGCGCACGCAGGCCGCGCCCTGCGCCGAATGGACCGCATTTTTCATCGAATGTCTGACGGACCATGTGGTCTGGCAGTGCCGGCCGACAGGAATCGTCGTCGACGAGCAGGCCGAATGGCTGGTGCGCGAAGCCGACCGCTGCCGCCTGGCGACCGGCGCGGCGCTTCTGGCGAATGTGCTCGCCGAGGCGCACCGCGCGCCGGGCTGGCTGATCGCCGCCGTCCGCGCCCGCGTCGCCGCGCCCGAGGTTCAGGCCGAACTCGCGCGCGAAGACTGAACGGAAACGCCCGTCCCGCGAGGGCGCCTCCATTTTGGCGCCTCTGCTTAAACCTTTGGCTGCTGGACGAGCGCCGCCGGTTCCCATAAAAGCGGAGCGATCATAAGAATGCCAGCATTGGCCTTGTCGCGCCAAGGCCGGGCTCGTTCCGCTGCGGGGCCTGAATGTTCAAGAAAATTCTGATCGCCAATCGCGGCGAAATCGCCTGCCGCGTCATCAAGACCGCACGGCGGATGGGAATCAAGACCGTAGCCGTTTTTTCCGACGCCGACGAGGACGCCCTCCACGTCTCGATGGCCGACGAGACCGTGCATGTCGGCGCGCCTTCGGCCGCCGAATCCTATCTGGTCATCGAAAAGATAGTGGACGCCTGCAAGACAACCGGCGCCGAGGCCGTCCATCCCGGTTATGGCTTCCTGTCGGAGCGCGCCGCTTTCGCCGAGGCTCTCAAAAGCAACGGAATCGTCTTCATCGGCCCCAATGTCGGCGCGATTCAAGCGATGGGCGACAAGATCGAATCGAAGAAATTCGCGAACGCCGCCAAAGTGAATACGGTGCCGGGCTTTCTCGGCGTGATCGAGACGCCGGAAGAGGCGGTCAGGATCGCCGACGGCATCGGCTATCCGGTGATCCTCAAGGCGTCTGCCGGCGGCGGCGGCAAGGGCATGCGCATCGCCCACAGCCAGTCGGAAGTCGCCGAAGGTTTTGCTCGGGCGAAATCCGAAGCCAAGAGCAGTTTCGGCGACGACCGCGTCTTCGTGGAAAAGTTCATCGTCAACCCGCGTCATATCGAAATCCAGGTGTTGGGCGACAAGCACGGCAATGTCATCTATCTCGGCGAGCGCGAATGTTCGATCCAGCGCCGCAACCAGAAGGTGATCGAGGAGGCGCCGTCGCCCCTGCTCGACGAAGAAACCCGGCGCAGGATGGGCGAACAGGCGGTCGCGCTGGCCAAGGCGGTCAATTACGATTCCGCCGGCACGGTCGAATTCGTCGCCGGCCAGGACAAGAGCTTCTACTTCCTGGAAATGAACACCCGTCTCCAGGTCGAACATCCGGTGACCGAACTGATCACCGGAATCGACCTGGTCGAGCAGATGATCCGCGTCGCCGCCGGCGAGGTTCTCGCGATCAAGCAGAGCGACGTTCATCTCAAGGGCTGGGCGGTGGAGAGCCGCATCTACGCCGAGGATCCAACACGCAATTTCCTGCCCTCCACCGGCCGGCTGGTGAAATATCGCCCCCCCGAGGAGGGCCGCTCGGAAGGCGTCACGGTCCGTAACGACACCGGCGTCTATGAAGGCGGCGAGATCTCGATCTATTACGATCCGATGATCGCCAAGCTGGTCACCCACGCCGGCGACCGCTTGGCGGCGATCGACGCGCAGTCGCGCGCTCTTGACGCCTTCGTCATCGACGGCATCCGCCACAATATCCCCTTCCTGTCGTCGCTGATGCAGCACGAGCGCTGGCGGTTGGGCCAACTCTCGACCGGCTTCATCGCCGAGGAATATCCCGAGGGCTTCGCGCCGCTGAAGCCGCAGGGCGAGATCGCTCATTGCATGGCGGCGGTCGCGGCTTTCGTGGACAACGTCCATAATGACCGCAAGCGCCAGATTTCCGGCCAGATGCAGACGCAGAAGCCGGTGCGCTTCGAAACCGCCCGCTCGGTGACGCTCGACAAGGAGTGTTTCAACATCGAAATTGACAGCGGCGACGGCGCTCTTCTGGTGCGCTTCGATCAAGGAGCGCACGCCCATCGCCTCGAATCCGACTGGGTTCCCGGCGAGCCGGTATGGAACGGGCTGATCGACGGCGAAAGGATCGCGGTGCAGGTTCGTCCGATCCTCAACGGTTTCGCGATCAGCCATGCCGGGGTGAGCGTCGACGCCCGCGTCTTCACCCGTCGCGAGGCCGAGCTTTTCGCGCTGATGCCCGAGAAGAAACTCGCCGACACGTCGAAATCCTTGCTCTGCCCGATGCCAGGCCTGGTCAAGGCGCTCTATGTCAAGGAAGGGCAGGACGTGAAGGCCGGCGATCCGCTGGCCATGGTCGAGGCGATGAAGATGGAGAACGTCCTGCGCGCTGAACGCGACGCCACCGTCAAGGCCCTGAAATGCAAGGAAGGCGATTCGTTGGCCGTCGACGCCGTGATCATGGAATTTGCGTAACGGCGGTTTCCCTCTCCCCGCATTGGGCGTCCGCAAAAGACGCCCGTTTTTTGACGGGCGATGCGGGAAGAGGGCTGGACGGAGGGGGTGGCGTTTAGAAAATCAGATGCGGGTCCAGCTTTCGGAATCGCACATCGATTCGCCGACCGCGCAGCCCTTGATGGTCAGGCCGCCGCCGGAAAAGGTGACCGTGCCGTTGAAGGTCATCATGCCGGGCATGGACGGATGTTTCATGTTGGCGCCCTTCCACACCGAACCCCCGGCGTTGGTCATGCCGTGGCACATTTCGAAGCCCGGCTGGCTGCCCGAAACGATCTTGCAATAGAGCCTGCCGCCGG
>JAKANG010000243.1 GCA_021812505.1 Pseudomonadota bacterium | reverse complement strand
GCGTACAGGTCCAGCCGCCGCCGTGAAAAGCTTCTCGATCGCCGAACTGGCCGCCGAACTGGGCCTGACCTTGCGCGCCATCCGCTTCTACGAGGCCAAGGGGCTGATCGCGCCGCGCCGCGTCGGGCTGTGGCGGCATTACAGCCTACGCGACCGCGCCCGGCTGATCCTGATCCAGCGCGGGAAGCGCATGGGCTTCAGCCTCAGGGACATCAGGGAGTTTCTCGACCTCTACGAGGCCGATCCGACCCAGGTGGCGCAGATGCGCAACCTGCTCGGCAAGACCCGCGAAAGAATCGCTCGGCTGGAGGCGCAGTTGCAGGACGTGCAAACAAGTTTGGCCGAATTGCGCGCCGTCGAACGGGCGACGCGCGACATGCTGGGCGCCAACGGCGCCAAGGTTTCGTGAGCGGGCAAGAGCCCGCCTTTCATTTTCTCGGGAGACAAGTATGACCAGAACCGTCATCGCAGCCTATGCCCGCACACCTTTCACCCCCGCCAAAAGGGGCGAACTCGCCTCGGTGCGACCCGACGACATGGCCGCCCAGGTCATCGCCGCCCTGGTCGGGAAAAGCGGCGTCAAGCCGGAGGATATCGAGGATCTGATGCTCGGCTGCGCGTTCCCGGAAGGCGAACAGGGGTTCAACCTCGCGCGTTTGGTCAGCCTCCTCGCCGGCCTGCCCAAATCGCTTGGCGGCGTCACGGTCAATCGCTTCTGCGGCTCGTCGATGACCGCCGTCCATATGGCGGCCGGCGCCATCGCTTGCGGCGCGGGCGAAGTGTTCATCTGCGCCGGCGTCGAAAGCATGAGCCGCGTGCCGATGACGGGCTTCAACCCGATGCCCAATCCCGACCTCTACGCAAAAATGCCGGCCGCCTATATGGGCATGGGCGAGACGGCCGAGAACGTCGCCGCGCAATGGAAGATTTCGCGCAGGGAGCAGGAGGAATTCGCCTTCCGCTCCCAGCAGAAAACCGCCGCCGCGCAACAGGCCGGGAAGTTCGTCGATGAGATCATTCCGATAACGGGCCGCAAGGGAACGGTGTCGCGCGACGGCTGCCTGCGCCCGGAGACCACGCTCGAAGGCCTCGCCGAACTCAAGCCCGCCTTCAACGCCGAGGGCGTGGTGACAGCGGGCACCTCCTCGCCCCTGACCGACGGAGCCTCCGCCGTTCTGGTGTGCAGCGAAGATTACGCAAGCAGGCACGGTTTCGACATTCTCGCCGCGGTCAGGTCGATGGCGGTTTCCGGCTGCGAGCCGTCGATCATGGGCATCGGCCCGGTCGGCGCCAGCCGCAAGGCGCTTGCGCGGGCGGGGCTGGAGGCCAAGGACATGGATGTCGTCGAACTGAACGAGGCCTTCTCCAGCCAGTCGATCGCCTCGATGCGCGAACTCGGACTCTCCGAGACGCAGGTCAATCTCGACGGCGGCGCCATTGCGCTCGGCCATCCGCTCGGCGCCACCGGCGCCCGCATCGTCGGCAAGGCGGCGCAACTGCTCAAACGCGAGAAGGGCAGATACGCGCTCGCCACCCAATGCATCGGCGGCGGCCAGGGCATCGCCACCATTCTGGAGGCGGTGTGATGGCCGAGATCAGGAAAGTCGCCGTCATCGGCGCCGGCGTCATGGGCGCCGGCATCGCCGCCCAGGTCGCCAATTCAGGCGCGCCCGTCGTGCTGCTCGACATCGTGCCGCCGGGCGCGGAGAACCGCAACGCCATTGCCGAAGGCGCGGTGGCGAAGATGCTCAAGACCGAGCCCGCGCCCTTCATGAGCAAGGCGGCGGCCAAACTGGTCACCACCGGCAATATCGAGGACAATCTCGACCTTCTGGCCGATTGCGACTGGATCGTCGAGGCGGTGATCGAGCGTCTCGACATCAAGCAGGCGCTCTATGCCAAAATCGAGACGCGCCGCAAGAAGGGAAGCGTAGTCTCGTCCAACACCTCGACGATTCCGCTGGCGAAACTGACCGAGGGGCTGCCGGCAAGCTTTGCGCGCGATTTCGTCATTACTCATTTCTTCAACCCGCCGCGCTATATGCGGCTGCTGGAGTTGGTGACGAGCGAGAAGAACGATCCTGAGGCTGTCAAAACGCTGACAGATTTCTGTGACTACCGCCTCGGCAAGGGCGTCGTCCCCTGCAAGGACCGGCCCGGCTTCATCGCCAACCGCCTTGGCGTCTATTGGCTGCAGACGGCGGTGGTCACGGCTTTCGACTTGGGCGTAGACGTCGAGGACGCAGACGCCATCATCGGCAAGCCCTTCGGCATCCCCAAGACCGGCGTCTTCGGCCTGCTCGACCTGATCGGCCTCGACCTGATGCCGCATATCAACGCCAGCATGGCGGCCTCCCTGCCGCCGGCGGACCCGTTCCACGCCATGAACCGGCCGGCGCCCCTGATCGAGCGCATGATCAAGGACGGTTTCACCGGGCGCAAGGGCAAGGGCGGCTTCTATCGCGTCAATCGCGAGATGAACAAGCGCCGAGAGGCGATCGACCTCGCGAGCGGCGATTATCGCGTCCAGAAGAAGGCGCAGGTCGAGGCGATCAAGGACGCCGGCAAGAACCTGAAAAAGCTGTTCGATCATGACAGCGTTTTCGGCCGCTACGCCTGGACGGTCATGAGCGAAACGCTCAGCTACGCCGCGATGCTGGTCGGCGACGCGGCCGACGAGATCGGCCCGATCGACGAGGCGATGCGGCTCGGCTACAACTGGAAAAGCGGGCCGTTCGAACTGCTTGACAGGATCGGAATCGACTGGTTCGTCGCCCGCCTCGAAAAGGAAGGCCGCGCGGTTCCTCCGATTCTTCATGCAGCGCATGGCAAGAGCTTCTACCGCATTGAGAACGGCCAGCGCCAGGCGCTGACGCTCGCGGGCGAGTACCGGACGCTGCATCGCCCGGAGGGCGTGCTGCTGCTCGCCGACATCAAGCTGACATCGCAACCGGTGCTGAAGAACGGCTCGGCTTGCGTCTGGGAAATCGGCGACGGCGTGCTCTGTTTCGAATTCACCAGCATGATGAATTCGCTCGACGCCGAAATCGTGCTGCTGCTCAGCCAGACCATCGAACTGGTGAAGAAACATTACAAGGCGCTGGTCGTCTATAACGAGGGTGCGAATTTCTCGGTCGGCGCCAATCTCGGGCAGGCCTTGTTCGCCGCCAATATCGCCGGCTGGAACGAAATCCAGGGCCTCGTGGGCCTCGGCCAGCACGCGTACAAGAGCCTGAAATACGCGCCCTTCCCCGTCGTGTCGGCCCCTGCCGGCATGGCGCTCGGCGGCGGATGCGAAATCCTGCTCCATTCCGACGCCATCCAGGCCCACGCCGAGACCTATGCCGGTCTCGTCGAAGTCGGCGTCGGCCTCATCCCCGGCTGGGGTGGTTGCAAGGAGATGCTGGCGCGCTGGCAGACCTTGGGAAAAATCCCGAAAGGCCCGATGCCCGCGGTGAGCCAAGTATTCGAATATATCAGCACCGCGCGGGTCGCCAAATCCGCCGCGGAAGCGCAGGAAATGCTCATTCTGCGCCCCGGCGACGCGATCACCATGAACCGTTATCGCCTACTCGCCGACGCCAAGGCCAAGGCGCTGAAGCTCGCCGAGGACTACAAGCCGCCCGAACCGCCGACTTATGTGCTGCCCGGCCCTTCCGGCAAGGTCGCGCTCGACATGGCTGTCGAGTCCTTCGTCCAGCTCGGCAAGGCGACGAAACACGACAAGGTCGTCGCGGGCGTTCTCGCGGAAATCCTCACCGGCGACGGGACGGACCCGACCGAGACGGTGACGGAAGACCGCATGTCGGAACTGGAGCGGCTTGGCTTCATGAAGCTCATCCGCAACCCCGACACCCTGGCGCGGATCGAGCACATGCTCGAAACCGGCAAGCCGCTCCGCAACTGAACCGCCCAACGGATTCGCAAAGGAGAGGAGAATCTCCATGCACGCCTACAAGGCTCCCCTGCGCGACATGCGCTATGTGCTCTTCGAACTCCTCGGCGGCGACGACCTGACCGCGCTGCCGGGCTTCGAGGATTTTTCCCGCGACACCATCGACG
>JAKANG010000242.1 GCA_021812505.1 Pseudomonadota bacterium | reverse complement strand
ACGCGTGTTGCAACTTGCATGCCGCGATGCTTGCGCCGGCATATCGCAAGGCCGCCGCCTCCGAAGTGGGCGCTGTTTCGATCTTGTTCCCTTTGTGGCCGTTTCAGGATGTTGCATGGCGAAACATTGTGAAACATGGCCTTTTTGCGGCAATGCGGAATCAGGAACGGCTTTCCGAGCAAGCCATCGGCAAATGGGCTTCCCACGCGGCGCGCGCCATGGAGAAAACCCGGACTCTTGGATCGGCGCAAGTCGTGCGTTCGATGCATCGCCGTCGCCGGCGACAATGGTCCAACCGGTCGAAAAGGTCGAATGACGCCGCAGCGAGCGCGCCAGACGGACCTGCCACGGAGCGAGCCGTCTGCCGGCATGGCGCAGGCAGAGGGCGTCTCACGGGAACGGAGGCTCAGCCTGTCAGACCAGACGCCCTCGCGCCGTGAGGACAACTTGTCCCCCGACCTGGACGTCGATTCCGGCGCCATTCCTGGCGGCGCGCAACATGACGAGCGACGGGCGTCCCATCTCCTCTCCCTGCTCGATCCGGGCCATCACAGGCGCGGGACCAAAATAATCGTAGTTCAGGAGATAAGCGCCGAGGAATGCGGCGGCGTTGCCGGAGGCGGGGTCCTCGCGGACCCCGAAGGATTCGAAGAAAAATCGCGCCCGGAGTCTCTGGCTGGCTGCGTCATCGTCGGTGCGACAGAAAACATAGACCATGGGAGGCGCCCCCGCCGCCGCCAAGGGCTGGAAGCGTGTCAAATCGAGGCCCGCGCGCCGCACGGCTTCGACAGTTCTGACCGGCGCGAGGATGAGTGTGACGCCCCCCGAAACCTCGCGCGGCGGAAAATCCCGATCCATATCCTGTGGCGTCAGTCCGAGCGCCGTGGCGACCTGTTCGCGGTCGCGAATCGCGCCGAACGCCATTGGCGGCGCGCAAAACCACGCAACTTCACCCTGCTCGGCGTCTGTTTCGAAGGCAACGTGGATGGGCCCGACATCAAGCGCGAGACGTATGGCGCCGGCCCCGTTCTCTTCGTTTCGGCGGATGACCCAAGCTGCGCCGAGGATCGGATGTCCGGCGAAAGCCAATTC
Source organism: Pseudomonadota bacterium (assembly GCA_021812505.1). The sequence continues at coordinate 2,991 of JAKANG010000242.1, read as the reverse complement.
TTTCGAGGGAGTGAATATTCTCACCCGCCAAGCGCCGTCGCCGTCTTTCCGCGGCGCATAAAATGCGGTCTCCGATAGGTTCATCTCGCGCGCGATCTTCTGCATGACATCGGGGGAAAGCGGCGAATCTGTTCTGACGACCGCGAGGGGATTGCCGGCAAAGGGTTCGGCCGAAAAGACATCGACAATTTCGTAAGGGCAGTCGGCTTTCATCGGCGTCGCTGCTCCGTCGGGCTGCGCTGAACGCTTGCGGGTCCTGCCGCTTTCCCATAGGGCCGATGGGCTGAACGTCTTGCGAACGAGGGCAGGCGCCCACGGTTCGACTTGGGATCGGCAATCAACCTCGGCAACATCGAACCTCATGACGAATGGCGCCCGGAAGCCGGTTTCCAAGCGGTCCGGGAGGATGAATCCACAAGGCGCAGCTGTCAAATCCGGCATTCCCGAGAGCTTGATTTTCGCCGGGGGCCGCCGCAGCGCCGGAAACCAGCCCCCTCAGTTTCTGAATTTGCTCGTTGATGCTGTGACCTCGGTTCTCGTCGAGAGAAATATGGCCGCGTGGGCGCGGCATTTGTCCTTCTCCCGCATCGGCGGGCCGGGACTCGACGTCTTGCCCAGTGCGGCGCGCTTCATTATTTATTGAGCTTCCACGGGTCGCGCATCTGGCGGCGGTTCGATGCGTGAAAGTCGGGGGAGGGGACGTCATGCAGTTCTGGCGCGTTTTGGCTCTGCTTCTGGCGACGCCGGCGGTCGCCTTGGCGGGAGAAGATTCGCAAGTGGCTCTGGGGCGCAAACTGCTCGCCGCCAATAATTGCAATGGCGCCTGTCACCAGAAGCGCGCGCCGGACGGCAACGCGCTCAGTCTTTACACCCGTCCAGATCGCAAGGTGACGAGCCTTCCGCAGTTGCATCGTCAGGTCGAGCGCTGCGTCGCCAACACCAAGGCCATGATTCCGCCGGATGAGATCAGCGCCGTCGTCGCCGCTCTCAATCAGGATTATTATAAATTCCACTGAGATCGTTGCTGGCGTCGGCAGGGCCTGCATATTCGGTCCGTGGCCGGGACGCGCGACATGAAATCTCGGCTCGGTTTTGAGGCGAGGGCTTCTTGACCAACCGCGCCCTGTGCGGATGCTCCCCTTGAATCCACGCGGAATTTGATCTGGCAACGGCAATGCCGTGACGCGGCTGCCGGAGCGATTCGGCATGAGGCGGATCCCTGTCTTACATCAGCTGGCTCCGGTGGTCGGCGCGCGCGTCACCTTCTGACGCCAAGTCTGACGCCCGTTCCGGCGACGGGGGTTGTCGCCGATCGCCGTGCGCGCCGAGGCGGCGCGGGTTCAGGTCGCGGTGGCGGCCAAGTTCACCGAACCGGCCAGGGAAATCGCGGCGCTGTTCAAGCGCCGGACCGGGAACGACGCGCTGCTGAGTTTTGGCGCCTGGGGGGTCTATGCCCAGATCGCCCACGGCGCGCCCTTCCAGATTTTGCTCTCGGCGGATCGGGATCGCGCAAAACAGGCGGTCGAGAACGGCCTGGCGTTTCCGGCGCCCGTTTCACCTACGCCATCGGCAAACTGGCGCTATGGAGCAGGCTCATCGACGTGACCAGGGGCGGCCCGGCCCTCAAGGATGGCGCTTTTCCGAAACTCTCCATCGCCAATCCGAAATCCGCGCCCTATGGGGCCGCGGCAATAGAAACCATGAAGGCGCTCGGCGTTTACGACTCCCTCAAGCCGAAGATCGTCGAAGCGACCAGCATCGCCCGGGCTTTCGAGTTCGTGGACACCGGAAACGCCGAGGCCGGCTTTGCCGCGCTGTCGCAACTTCATGGCGTGAAAGACGGAACGCGCTGGATCGTCCCGGCCAATCTTTATGCGCCGATAGGGCGCGCGGACTCTGGCCTTCACCTTCACCGGCCTCGTCATCGGCTCGGTCGCGTCCAGCCTGCCCTTCGTGGTCCAGCCGATCCGCAACGCCTTCAGGCCATCGGCGACCGGCCGCTCGAAGCCGCCGCCGCTTTGCGCGCCTCGCCCTGGCGGGCGTTCTGGGCCGTCGCCTTGCCGCTAGCCAGCCCGGGCCTGCTGTCGGGGGGCGGCGCTCGGCTTCGCCCGCACCATCGGCGAACTCGGCGTGGCGCTGATTTTCAGCGAAAAGTTTTTCGCGAGGCTGAAGCGATGGACCCGGATGCGATCCGCGTCCGTATCCGCGGCGTCTTCGGCAAATTCGCGCTCGACGCCGCCTTCGACGCGCCAGCGCAAGGCGTCACCGCTTTGTTCGGTCGGTCGGGCTGCGGCAGGACCATGATTTTGCGCTCGATCGGCGGCGACATCTGGCAGAACGCGAAAAGCTTCCTGCCCGCTCATCGTCGCCCGCCTGGTTATGTTTTCAGAAGGCGAGCCATTTTCCGCATCTTTCGCGGCGAAAAATCTGCTGTTCGGCGCGCCGAAGGACCAGCCGTCCAGACGCCCTGCGTCAAGTCCGTTTCGCTCGCCGCAGGGCGAGCAGAAGGAGCGAAAAACTGATCCCGCGCGCAACTTGCGCCAATCGACGAAATCCTCAAAAAATCAATTCGGGCCGAACGATGTGAGAAAGGCTCGGCCCGGCGTTGCTTTGCGCGGCGTCAGGAGCCTGCTCGGCACTTTTTCATGAAGCTGGTCTTCGCCGCGCCGGAAAGCTTTTTCCCGTCGCTGCCCACCGCCTTGGCTTCGCAGGCGTCCGTCTTGCACTTCTTGATGAAACTGGCTTTCGCCGCGCCCGCCAACGGCTTTCCGTCTTTACCGACGGCCTGAGCATCGCATGTCGCCTGTGCGAAAGCGCTTCCTGCCGCAAACAAAATGACGGTTGTCGCAAGTATGATTCGTTTCATGTTCCGGCCCTCCCTCGAGTCGCCGCGCCGATCATAGCGGCCCTTCCGAAACTTGCAATTTGCCGCCCGCGTCGGCAGTCGCTTGTTCGACGACGGATTCCAAGGACGGCTTCGCGCGGACCCTG
>JAKANG010000241.1 GCA_021812505.1 Pseudomonadota bacterium | reverse complement strand
CGGCGGGCGAAATGGCCCATAGTTTCAAGCTCGGCGCCGGCGAACTGAAGCGCCTCCTCGACAAGACCCAGTTCGCGATTTCCAACGAGGAGACGCGTTATTATCTTAACGGCGTCTTTCTTCATGTGACGGAGGCCGACGGCAAGGCGATGTTGCGCGCGGTCGCGACCGACGGCCATCGCCTGGCCCGGCTCGAAACGCCGGCGCCGGCGGGCGCCGCCGGCATGCCGGGCGTGATCGTGCCGCGCAAGGCCGTCGCCGAAGTGCAGAAGCTGATCGAGGACCCCGGCGCCGAAATCACGATCGAACTCTCGCCGTCGAAAATCCGCTTCACCTTGGGGTCGGTGGTCTTGACCTCCAAGCTGATCGACGGCTCCTTCCCCGATTACGCTCGCGTCATCCCGACTCATAACGACAAATATGTCACCGTGGAGCGCAAGGATTTTTCGGAAGCCGTGGACCGCGTCTCGACGATTTCGTCGGAACGCGGGCGCGCGGTCAAAATGGCGATCAGCGCCGGCAAGCTGGTGCTTTCCGTCACCAATCCCGATTCGGGTTCGGCGATCGAGGAGCTCGAAGTCGATTATAACGGCGACCCGATCGAAATCGGGTTCAACGCCCGTTATCTGATCGAGATCGCCGGTCAGCTCGACAGCGACACGACCTTGTTCAAAATGAACGATTCGGGGTCGCCGACCGTTATTCAGGATCGCGACGGAGCGAGCGCGCTTTTCGTCCTGATGCCGATGCGGGTGTGAGCGCCGCCGCGCTCGACCCGGACGCAATCGGCCTCTCAGCGATTCTGGCGCCGCCCGTCGAGTTGACCGGGGCTTTTGCGGGAGCGGACCGATGAGGCGGGCGGCGTGGATTCTCGTGATTTTGGTCGCCGTCGCCGCTTCCTTCGCCATGAGGCGCGCGCGTATCGACCACGCCGCCGATCTGCGCGCGGTTCTTGCCCATATCCGCCTGCCGCCGGGTTTTCATATTTCCCTTTACGGCCTTGTTCCCCATGCGCGCGGCCTCGCGGTTTCGCCGGATGGCAAAACGCTCATCGTCGGGACCTCTTCCGACAAGGTTTTTCGCGTCGAGCTCGGTCCGGGCCAAGCCCGCGCCATCGCCCCTTTCGCGCGGGAGGAAAAATTCATCCTGCCGACCGGGCCCTGTTTCGCGGCGGATGGGACGCTCTTCCTCGCCACATTCGACCGAATTCTGCGTTTTTCGCCGCGCGCCGGCGGCTGGGACGAAGATCATCCGCAGGACATCGTTCCGCGCGGGCGTTTGATTCCCTCGGATGAAGAACGTCGGGGACACGGGATGCGGGTTTGCCGGATCGGGCCCGACGACAAACTCTATGTCGCGGTCGGTCAGCCGACCAATGTCCCAGCCCCGGCGGAGCAGGCCTTGTTCGCGCAATGGGGCATGGGCGGAATTCTGAGATTCGAGCGCGACGGCGGACACCGCCAAATTTTCGCCAGCGGAATCCGCAACAGCGTCGGCATGGATTTCGAGCCGGGAACCGGAACCTTATGGTTCACCGACAACCAGGTCGACGGCATGGGCGACGACATCCCGCCCGAAGAGCTGAACAAGGCGTCACAATCGGGCTTGAATTTCGGCTTCCCCTGGTATGGCGGAGGCCATGTGCGCACGACACAATGGGCGAATGATGCGCCGCCCGCGGGACTTGTCTTCCCCGAGCGCGAACTCGACGCCCATGCCGCCGATCTTGGCATGCTTTTTTATCGCGGCAAGGTTTTTCCGGACAAATGGCGCGGCGTTTTCATCGCCCAGCACGGCTCCTGGAACCGTAGTGTCCCCGTCGGCGCGCGCATCATTTTTCTGCCCTTCCGCGACAGCAAGCCGGGCGCGGAAATTCCCTTTGCCGAGGGCTGGAACCAGGGCGCGACGCCCTATCTTGGGCGCCCGGCGGCGCTCGCGGAATTGCCCGACGGCTCGCTGATCGTCTCCGACGACCAGGAAGGCGCGCTCTACCGGATCTCCTATGGCGGAGAATGATTACCGCCGTCCGCCGGCCATGGCTGCGGACTCTGGGCGCGCGCGCAACGTCAGCATCGCCCAGACGCCGAGGAATGGGCCGATCGACAGAGTGGCGAAAGCATAGCGCCAGCCCAGCGCATCGACAGCGACGGGCATGAGATGAATGCTGAGGAGCGTCAACAGAAAGCCGAAGCAGGTCTGCGCCGTGAGCATGGCGCCCCGCAGGCTCGGCTCGCAAAGTTCGACGGTCGAGGCCGAAAATTGGGCTGAATCCGCGATGATGCTGGCGCCCCAGACAAGGCCCGCAGCCAGAACCGCGCTTGCCGACCCGCCAAAGGTGAAGCCGATGAGGATCGAGCACAGACCGGAGACCGCCATGGCGAGCGAAGTGACCATGGTTCGACCGACCCGGTCCGCGAAAAAGCCGCCGAGCAGCGCGCCGAAGGCGCCGGACGCGACGATGAAGAAAGTCGCCAGAGCGGGCGGCATCGGCGGCGCGTGGCCATAGCGCGCGCGAAAACTCGCGGCGACAAAGGCGCCGATCCAGGACCACATCGCATAGAGCTCCCACATATGTCCGAAATAGCCGAAATTGGCGAGCCGGAGCGGCGCCGAACGCCAGCCCAGAAGGACATTGGACCAGCTGAACCGGGGCGCTCGCGCGACATTGGGGCCGAGCGCGATTAAGCCGGCGAAGGCGGCGGCCAACAGGGCGCCGGCGCTGGCGAACAGAATCGGCGCCCGCCAGTCGAGGCCGCCCAAAGCGGCGGCCAAATGGGGTGAGGCCGAGCCCAAGGTCAACGCTCCAACCAGCAGGCCAATCAGCAGGCCGAGATCGCGGCGCGCCCAAGTCGCCGCGATGGCCATGCCGACGGGATAAACGCCGGCGAGGCTGACGCCCGTCGCGAAGCGCAGAACGGGCGCAAAGGGCGAGGTCGGAGCCAGCAGTCCCGCCGCCCCGGTGCATATCGCGGCGATCAAAGCCGAAAGTCTGAACATTTGACGCTTGTCGAAGCGGTCAGGCAGCGCCAGCAAGGCGGAAAAAAAGGCGCCGACAACGAAACCCGCCTGGACGCTGCTGGTGAGCAAGGCGGCGAAAAAGGGGCTCAGCGGTTGCTCCGCCTTGATCGCCGCGATCGAGGCGTTGGAGGCAAACCAGCAGGCCATGGCCGCGACTTCACACAGCAGCAAGACGGCAAGCGATCCCGTCCGCCCCAATCTCGCCTTGTTCATTCTTCCCCCCGGCTTTCCGATTCCAGCCATCAAACCGCGAGGGCGGACGCCGCGCAAGGCAAGGGCGGACTTGCTTTCCGGCAATTGGCGCTCGCGCGCTTTCGTGGCAAAAGCAGGCTTCTGGGAGACGCAAGGGTGGAGTCCGTTCTTACCATTCAAAAGCTGACGAAGACCTATGACAATGGCTTCGTCGCCTTGAAAGGCGTGGATCTTGCGATCCGCCGCGGCGAGATTTTCGCTTTGCTGGGGCCGAACGGCGCGGGCAAGACGACCCTGATCGGGATCGTCTGCGGACTGGTCCGCGCCAGTTCCGGCAAGGTCACGGTGGACGGGTTCGATATTGCGGAAAATTATCGCGCGGCGCGGCGGAAGATCGGCCTGGTGCCGCAGGAACTGTCGGTTAATGTCTTTGAAACGGTATGGGACAGCGTGACCTTTTCGCGTGGGCTGTTTGGCAAGGCGTCCGATCCCGCGCATCTCGAGAAAGTGCTGCGGGCCTTATCCTTATGGGACAAGAAGGATTCGGCCATCCGCGCTTTGTCGGGCGGCATGAAAAGGCGCGTGCTGATCGCCAAGGCCCTCGCCCATGAGCCGGAAATCCTGTTTCTCGACGAGCCGACGGCGGGGGTGGACGTCGAATTGCGCCGCGACATGTGGGCGATGGTGCGCAATCTGCGCGAAAACGGCGTCACCATCATTCTCACCACTCATTATATCGAAGAAGCCGAGGACATGGCCGATCGGATCGCCGTGATCAACAAGGGCGACATCATCCTGGTCGAGGACAAGCACAAATTGATGCGCCGGCTCGGGCAGACCCGCGTGCGGATCGCTTTGACGGCGAAACTGGAAA
>JAKANG010000240.1 GCA_021812505.1 Pseudomonadota bacterium | reverse complement strand
GATTCAGCGACGGGCGATCTGCGGGCGCTGGACATGACGCCCCTTCAGATCCGCAAATTCCGCCTGGCGAGGCCAGAGTCGCCCGATGTCGAATGGCTGCGGGAAACGCTGGACCGCGAAAGCGCTCCTTTTGGCGTCCGCGTGGCGCGCTTGGCCGACGGCCGGCTCGTCGCATCCTGGGCGCGATCGAGTCCGGCGCACGAATGATGGCGCACGAATGATAAGGAGAAAGCTGATGAAAATCGTTTCCCCGGACGGAGCGGCGACGGTCGTGCCCCGGAAACCCCGCTCACGCCATTCCTTCGACGAAAATCTCGACGAGCCTGGCAGGCTGATCGAGCAAGAGCCCGCCGATGTCCAGTCGGAAACCCCCGACGAAGGCAATGCGCCGGTCGAACCGATTGAAGAGGGGGGCGAAGACTCAGGTCCGCCGGCCTTCGAGGACAATGACGCAGGCGGCGAATGAATTTTGGCGTTTGTGACAGGAGTTTTCGGGCGATTGACGCCGATCAAGGTTTGGGACGCCCCCATTGGCTTTGATAAGTTTCCAGCGGCTCGCGCGCTTCGTCCGGGAGGGCGCGGCGACAGCCCAGGCTTCCGACTACCGCAGTTTCCGACGCTAATCGACGAGAGTGCCGCATGGCCCACAAACAGGTTCTCTTCCGCTCCGCGGCCCGCGAGAAAATCCTTCGTGGCGCGGCCCAGCTTGCCGACGCAGTCCGCGTGACCTTGGGGCCACGTTCCAAGGCGGTTCTGATTGAACGCAAATGGGGCGCCCCGCTCGTCTGCAACGACGGCGTCACCATCGCCAAGGAATTCGACCTGAAAGACCCTGAGGAAAATCTCGGCGCTCGGATGATGCGGCAGGCGGCGGACAAGACCGCCGAAATGGTGGGCGACGGCACTAGCACCGCGACCATTCTCGCCCATGCGATTTTCGCCGACGGCGTGCGCAATGTCGTCGCGGGCGCCAGCGCGATCGACATCAAGCGCGGGCTCGACAGAGCGACAAAGCGGGCCATCGAGAGCTTGCGGAGATTTTCGCGCCCCGTGAGCACCCGCAAGGAAAAGGCGCAGGTCGCGGCGATTTCCGCGCATAATGACGCGGCGATCGGGGAACTGGTGGCCGAGGCCATGGACAAGGTCGGGGGCGACGGCGCCATCACGGTTGAAGAGTCAAAGACCATCGAGACCAGCCTCGACGTCGTCGAAGGCATGCAGTTCGATCGCGGCTTCCTGTCGCATTATTTCGTCACCAATCCGGACAAGATGGAGGCGGTTCTCGAAGAGGCGCATATCCTGATTGCCGCGAGGAAGATCTCGGTTCTCAAGGATTTTCTGCCGCTGCTCGATGAGGTCGTAAAATCCGGGCGGGCGCTGCTCGTCATTGCCGAGGACGTGGAAGGCGACGCCTTGGCGACCCTGGTCGTCAACCAGTTGCGCGGCGGGCTGAGAAGTTGCGCGGTCAGGGCGCCTGGCTTTGGCGATCGCCGCAAGGCGATGCTCGAGGACATTGCGTGCCTGACCGGCGGGGTGGTCGTCTCCGAAGAAGTCGGGTTGAAGCTGGAGATGGTCCGTCTGGACCAGCTTGGTGGGGCAAAACGCATCGTGATCGGCAAGGACAAGACAACGATCGTCGGCGGCATGGGCGAGCGCGGGCGGATCGACGCCCGCATCGCGCAAATCAAGAATGAAATCGACAAGACGACCAGCGACTATGACCGCGAAAAGCTGGAGGAAAGATTGGCGAAGCTGAGCGGCGGCGTCGCGGTGATCCGCGTCGGGGCGCCGGTCGAATCCGAGATGAAGGCGAAAAAGGAGGCGCTCGACGACGCCATCAGCGCGACTAAAGCCGCGGTGGCGGAGGGCGTCGTTCCAGGCGGCGGCCTCGCCCTTTTGCGCTGCATGGAAGCGCTGAGCGAGGAAGGGGCGAAATGCGAGGGAGACGAGAAGACCGGCGTGCAGATCCTCAGGCGCGCGCTTGAGGCGCCGGCGCGGCAGATCGCGGAAAACTCCGAGGCGGACGGCGGCGTCGTGGTGGCGCGCATGCTGGCGGGAAGCGGCAATGAGGGGTTCGACGCCAGCCGGAAACAATATGTCGATCTGATCGAGGCCGGCATTATCGACCCAACCAAGGTTGTTCGCGTCGCCCTGGAAAATGCGGTGTCGGTGGCGGGAACGCTGCTGCTCACCGAGGCGACGATGACCGAAATCCCCGAAGAAAAGCCCGAGCGCGCGCTTCCGGGCGAAACTGGTTTCTAAAGTCCGATGCAGCCGGATTGCGTTTCGAGCGCGGTCGAGCGAGCCGCGAAAGCAAAAATCGCGAAAATGCGAGAATGACGCGCCGGAGGCGGCTTGCGCTGTCGTGGCGTTCGCGGCGGCGTCTCGCCGCGAAGCGAGGACGCAAGCAACTGGGCCGCCCTTCTGGCCCGCGAGCGCCGAAGCCGGCGGCGGCGCCTCGGCCTTGCGTCACGATCACAGGCCACAAGGCCGGTCGTCGCCGCATGATCTCGCCCGCGGCGCCGATGCGGCGACCGCGCGCTTCCGCTCTTACGAGACGCCAGCCCGGCTTCGGCACGAGACCTCAATTCAATGGCCGGCCGCCGGGATATTTCCGCCGGCCGGCGTTATTGGATTGGGCTATGGGCCCTTTTTTTGGGTCACCACCAGCCGCGGTCGCCGCGGTTGTAGCCGTTCCAGTCGTTGTCGCCGCGGCCGGAGAGGTCGGAGTCGGCGTCGCCGCCGAAGCTGAAGTTGCCTCTCATGTGGCCTCTGCCGTGGCCATAGCCGCGGCCGTAGCCGTAGCCGCGGCCATAGGCGCGGTCGTAGTCATAGGGGCCGTAGCCGTAGCCATAGGGCGGCGGCGGGGGCGGGGCCCAGCCTTGCGGGGCGGCGGGCTGGCCGGACGCGGCGTTGGCGCTGGCGGCCGGCGGCTGCGGGGCGCGATAGCCATAGGCCGGCGGGGGCGGCGGGGGCGGGGGGCCCCAGTTGGGATTTTGCGCTTCGGCGCGCGGGCTGTCTTCGTCGCCGATGTCGGCGGGCTGCTGCTGCGCGGCGGCATAGGGGCCTGAGGGCGGCGGCGGGATATCTTCGGCGAAGGCCGCGCCGGCGAGGCCGGCCACGCCGAGGACGATTGCGATTGCCATTCCTGTTTTCATTTTACTCTCCCCTACTCTTGATGGCGGGCCGCGCGAGGCGTTGCTTGCGCGCCCTCACCAATAGGGCGGCTGAACGCCCGTGCGTTCTCGCCACCAGTTCCATGTCTGCGCATTGGACCAGGCCGACAGCGGCGTGCTCCAGGGCACGAACATGTAAGGCGTGCTCAGACCCGCGCTGTTGAACGGGTCCGTCGTCGAATTGACCTGGCCGAAGGTCCAGGTCTGGAGCCGCGCGTTCGGCAGGTCGCCGGCGGGGCCATAGGGCAGATAGGCCCGCGGCGACGTCCAGCCGCCGGGCGGAACCTGGGCGGAAGCCGGCGCGTCGAGCGGGCGCGGGATCGCCCCCTGAGGCCCGCCGAACATGTCCGGGGTCATCACCGGCGCGGCCGGCGGCGCCTCCCGCGGCCCGGCGAGGTCGCCGAAGGTCGCGGCTTGCGCCATTGCGGCCATCGCCACAATCGCGGCCGCCGCCGCGAGCCCAGTCGAGAAGATCCTGTCGCGTTTCATCCCTGATCTCCCGGATCGTAGGATATGTCCTTGAGGCGGATGCCGCGCAAGCCGCGTTCGCGCTTCGGCGACGGCTGACGCTGCGGCTTGTCCCGATCGGACGCCGGCCCAGCCGGGGCCTGAGGCTCGGGCGCGGGCGCCGGTTCAAATTCGGGCGCCGGTTCAGGTTTGGGCTCCAGTTCCTGGGCGACGGGCGGCTCTTTGGCTTTCCGCATCAGGCGCGGGGGGCGTCCCGGGGCGGGCGAAGGCTCGGGTTCGGGTTCCGGCTCCTGCTCGGGCTCGGGCTCGGGCTCCTGCTCGGGCTCCTGGACGGCGGGCGGCTCCTCGGCCTTTTTCACCAGGCGGGGCGGGCGTCCCGGGGCGGCCGGCGCGGGCGAAGGCGGGGGCGTGGGTTCGGGTTCTTGCGCCGCGGGCGGCTCCTCG
>JAKANG010000239.1 GCA_021812505.1 Pseudomonadota bacterium | reverse complement strand
GAAACTGCACGGATGAGACACGACATGCCGCTACGCCTTCGCGCTGCTTTCCTCGTCATGGGACTGAGCTTCGCCTCGGGTTTGCCCGCCATTCCGGCGCAGGCCGCCGACCTCGCCATTCCCCAGGCCACGCTCGACAAGGGCAAGGGCGGAAAGGTCACCTTCAAGAACGTCACGCTTAAGGATTGCAACCTTAGCCAGGACGAAGCGGCCAAGTTGTTCTCGGGCGCCCTGCCCCCCGAAGACGCGGCCGCGATGGTCCAGCACATGACGGCGGTCGAGGCGCGGATCGCCGAGATCGACATGGAGACTGGCGCGGGCGACCGGCTCACGGTCAAGGACGTCGTCGCCGAGAAAATCGCGGGCGGCGGCGCGCAGACCCTGACCGTCGCCTCTACCGACGGCGTGGTTCCCGACGACGCCGGCGACTCCACCCTTCATTTCGGGACATTGCGCATCGACCGCGTGTCGCTGCTCGATCTCGCCGGCGCCTTGCGCGCGGGCGATCCCGCGCGCGCCGCGCTGCGCTTTTCCCATCTGTCGTGGGATGGCGGCGATCTCACCGCCGTGGACAAGGGCACGCCCGCCGGCGCGCCCGGCGGCAATCGCATCGCGATTCACGTGGGCCCGGCCAAGGTCGACCAGAATTTCGACTCCCGGGGCGCGCCGCTCGACGCCGCCGCCTCCCTGACCGGCTTGTCGCTGAAAATGCCGCCGGAATCGCGTCTGGGCGCTGTCCTCAACGCCTATGGCTATCCGCAAATCGACGCCGATTTGACGATCGGCGGCGCCTATGACCCCGCGACCAAGACCTACCAGCTCAAGAATTATGCGATCGACCTGAAGAAAATCGGCCGCGTCGCGATCAGCGCCCAGTTTTCGGCCCTGAACGAAACGGCCTTCCTCGGCGACAAGGAGGCGCGGGAAAAGGCCATCCTCGACGCCACGCTCGACTGGGCGCGGATCGAAGTGGACAACGCCGGCCTGTTCGACAAAGTGGTCGCCTTCGCCTCGCTCAGCCAGGGCAAGACCCCCGCCTCGGTCAAGGAGGATTGGCGCGCCATCATCGCCCAGGCGCCGCTGCTGTTTTCCGGCCCGCCGGCCATCGCCATCCTCGCTAAGGAACTGGAGCGATTCGTCGCCGATCCCAAAGTGCTGACCCTCACCATCAAGGGCAAGGGTTCGCCGCTGAAGGTGAGCGAATTCGTCCATATCGAAGACCCGACGGATTTCCTCAACCGGCTGGACATCACCGGCTCGCCCGCGCCCGCCAAGCCGGCGAAACCGGCGGCCGGAACCAAGCTCTGAGCGCATACCCGAAAAGTCGATGGAGTCTTCGGATCGGAATATGCGCTAAAACAATCCGGTAACAGAGCGCTTGCAACTCGATGATCCGCGAACGCGATTCAGGCCGCGCGCGTTTCGCCGACCTACCGGAGGAGTCCCGATGACAGAACGCCCAACGTCCGATCTGCGATCGGACGCGCTGCGCTACCATGCCCGTCCACGGCCGGGCAAAATGGAGATCCGGGCCACCAAGCCGCTCGGCAACCAGCGTGACCTCGCGCTGGCCTATTCGCCCGGCGTCGCCGCGCCCTGCCTCGAAATCGCCGCCGATCCCGGCAAGGCCGCCGATTTCACCATCCGCCAGAACCTCGTCGCCGTCGTCACCAACGGCACCGCCGTGCTGGGGCTCGGCGACATCGGTCCGCTCGCCGCCAAACCGGTGATGGAGGGCAAGGCGGTCCTGTTCAAGAAATTCGCCGGCATCGATGTTTTCGACATTGAAGTCACCGAACGCGACGTGGAAAGGCTGGTGAGCGCCATCGCGGCCCTGGAGCCGACCTTCGGCGGGATCAATCTCGAAGACATCAAGGCGCCCGAGTGCTTCGAGGTTGAACGGCGCTTGCGCGAAAAACTGTCGATCCCGGTCTTCCACGACGATCAGCACGGCACCGCGATCATCGTCGGCGCCGCTGTGCGCAACGGCCTCGCTCTCGCGGGGAAGGACATCTCGCGGGCGCGAATCGTCGCCTCGGGGGCCGGCGCGGCGGCGCTCGCCTGCCTTGAACTGCTGGTGGCGCTCGGCGCCCGGCGCGAGAACATCTACGTCTCGGACATCGAGGGCGTGGTCTACAAGGGCCGCGAAAAGCTGATGGATCCGATCAAGGCGACGTTCGCGCAGGACACGTCCGCGCGCACGCTCGCCGAAATCATCCCCGGCGCCGATGTTTTCCTCGGTCTCTCGGCCGGCGGCGTGCTCAAGCCGGAGATGGTGAAGACCATGGCGGCGACGCCGCTGATCCTGGCGCTCGCCAATCCCAATCCTGAAATCCTGCCCGAGGAGGCGCTCGCCGTCCGCCCCGACGCCATGCTCTGCACCGGCCGCTCGGATTATCCCAACCAGGTCAATAACGTCCTCTGCTTTCCCTATATCTTCCGCGGCGCGCTCGACGTTCACGCCAAGGCCATCAACGAGGCGATGAAACTTGCGGCGGTGGAGGCCATTTCCGCGCTGGCGCGCGAGACGCCCTCCGAGGTCGTGGCGCGCGCCTATGGCGGGGTCGCGCCGGTCTATGGCAAGGAGTCGCTGATCCCCTCGCCCTTCGACCCGCGCCTGATCCTGCGCATCGCCCCCGCCGTCGCGCGCGCCGCGATGGAGAGCGGCGTCGCCAGGAAACCGATCGCGGATTTCGACGCTTACCGGGACGGCCTGGCGCGCACCGTCTATCGCTCCGGATTCATCATGAAGCCGCTGATGCAGGCGGCCAAGGCGAACCCGAAACGCGTGGTCTACAGCGAGGGCGAGGACGAGCGCGTGCTGCGCGCGGTGCAAACCGTGATCGAAGAGGGCGTCGCCAGGCCGATCCTCATCGGCCGGCGCGCCGTGGTCGAAAAAAGGCTGAAAACCTTTGGCCTGTCCATCGCCGCCGACCGCGATTTCGAACTGATCGATCCGCAAAGCGACCCGCGCTACAACGATTACGTCGCCACCTTGCTAAGCGTCGCCGGGCGTCGCGGAATCAACCCGAGCGCCGCGCGCACCCTGGTGCGCACCAACGCCACGGTCATCGGCGCCCTGGCGCTCGTCCGTGGCGAAGCCGACGCTCTTTTATGTGGCCTCGAAGGCCGCTTCGGCGCCCGCCTCTCCAATCTCAAGGACATCATCGGCGTCGCGCCGGGGGTGAGCGATTTTTCCTCGATGAGCCTTCTCATCAGCTCCAAGGGCGCATTTTTCATGGCCGACACCCATGTACGGCGCGACCCGACCGCGGCCGAGATCGCCGAAACCGCGCTGCTCTGCGCCGTTCACGTCCGCCGGTTCGGCGTCACGCCGAAAATCGCCCTGCTCTCCCATTCGGACTTCGGATCAGACCTTTTTTCGCCCGTGGCCGCCAAAATGCGGGACGCTCTGGAGATCATCCGCGAAAAGGCGCCCGATCTCGAAGTCGACGGCGAAATGGCCGCCGACACCGCGCTGTCGCAGGACGTGCGCAACCTCGTCCTGCCCGGTTCGCGCCTTAAAGGCGAGGCGAATGTGCTGATCATGCCGGACCTCGCCTCGGCCAACATCGCTTATCAGATGACTAAGACGATGACCGACGCCCTGCCGGTCGGCCCAATTTTGCTTGGCGCCGCCCGGCCCGCTCATGTGCTGACGCCCTCGATCACCGCACGCGGCGTCGTCAATATGACCGCGGTGGCCGTCGCCGAAGCGCAACGCACGGATCAAGACGGCGTGGCGTGAACCGATGCAAGACGCTCCAGGACAAAGAGCTTCAAACCCATCAGAGCGAAACCCGTTCTCGCCGAATCGGGGATTTCGCTCTAATATTTTGTTTTTACAACATAATCTTATTCAAAAAGTCTGCAACTTTTTGGGATTATGCTTTAGGTTCGCCTCATGCCCGTTTCCGCTCTGTCTCTTGCGCTGTCCCGCCGAATCTTCGGCTACGCCAGGCTCCAAGCCGCGGAGGACGGCATCTCTTTCCCGGTGCGCCAGGCCACGAACGGCCGGCTGTTGTCGGTTCGCGAGAAGGGCACGGCGAACGTGATGACCAGCCGGCTGCCCGAGTCGATCGAGGCGAC
>JAKANG010000238.1 GCA_021812505.1 Pseudomonadota bacterium | reverse complement strand
GAGCAGCGCCGAGTCTCCCTGCTGCTGATCGGGCCGCGGGAAGCGGGGACCAAGGTGCTGGTCCATATCGACACCGCGATCCGGTCTCTCGACGAGGAAGAGGCCGCCCAGCTCGACAGGGCGCTGGACGGCCTTGCCGCCGCCCTGCGCGGCGAGGATTTCGGCGCGGCCTTCGCCGATCTCACGGAACGTGGGCCGCAACTGCCTGACCATTTGCGCTGAAGCCTGGAAAGCTTCCAAGCGCCGATGTAAGGTTTCTTTTCACGGGACAGGCGCGACAGCCCGCAGATGGCGGGCGCGCGCCGAGGGAGAAAGCCATGGATGCTCCCGTTTTGCACACTCTTGCCGAACGCGCGGACCTTCTCTGGGCGGATGAAGGCAATATCGACGCGTTTCTCGCTCCGGCGGCGGGCGAGCCCGCCCATGCGCTGCTGTTTTTCTCCGGCGCAGCCGCGCCCCGTCCGGAAACGTCCGATGTTGTCGCCGTCCTGCCGGAGATTTTGCGGGCCTTCGCCGGACGCCTGCGCGGGGCGATCGTCGCGCCCGGGGCGGAAGCCGGGCTGAAAGGCCGCTTCCAGGTCCATGTCACGCCGTCGCTGTGCGTCACGCGCGGCGGGGAGCCTGTCGCGGTCCTGCCGAAAATCCTCGACTGGTCCGACTATCTCGAACGGATCGAGGCCGCGCTCCAGCCGCAGGCGACGATCCTGAGCGAAGCCAAGACCCCGAAAACGGTCTTCACCTTTTCGCAGGGAGTCAATCGATGAAAGCCGGATTTTGGGTCGCGCCGGAAGGCGCCGAGCAAATCATGAGCGTGCTGCCGATCGGAACGGACTCATTCGACGCGGCGTCCGGCGCGCGCAGGATTTCCCTCCTCGCGACGGGCAAAGCCGAGACTCTGATCGCCGCCTGCCCGCGCGTGCGCGCCCTGCTGCCGCAGATCGTCGCCGCGCTGGAAAGCCAGGCCCAAGGCGAATCCGGACAATTGTTCGACCTGACCGATTTTTCCGCCGACGAAATCCTGCTTGTCGAGCAGGTGATCGGCGATGGCGAAGTGGCCGGAGTCGTCGCGCTGCCCGACGGGATCGTCGCGCAGATTCACGAATCGGTCATGGCGGGCCTGTGGCGGGTGCGCTTCACCGACGCCGACAGCAAGCTCGTCGCCGATTATCTTGAAGTGTCAAGCCTGCCGGAAATCGCGCGGCGCGCCGCCGTGACCAATTGCCGGCCGCTAACCCCCGGCGAGGCGCCGGCGGGCGCGATGAACGTCATGCCGCTCCTGAGCGAAATCGCCAGTCGCTCCGCGGCGCACCGGCCGGGCGATCCGGCCCATACTATCACCTTCTCCCTGCTCCCGATGTCGCCGGAGGACATGAGCCATCTGCAGCAGCGGGTCGGCGCGGGCGCCGTGCGGCTGGTCTCCAAGGGCTATGGCTCCTGCCGCATTCATTCCACCGCGACGAAGAACGTCTGGTCGGTGCAGTTTTTCAACGCCATGGATCAGATCATTCTCGACACGCTCGAGATCGGCGATCCGCCGGCGGCGGCCTGCGCGGCGGAAGAGGATTTCCGCGACAGCGCGCGGCGCCTCCGTGAAATCGAAGAGGCCTATTTCGCATGACGGGATTCGAAAATTTCGGCCGCAAGCCGGACATCGAAGACGACGCGAAGATGGAATGCGGAGTGTGCTGGCATGTCTATGATCCAGCCTTGGGCGAACCGGTCTGGCAGATCCCGCCCGGCACGCCCTTCTCGGCGCTGCCGGAGGACTGGCGCTGCCCGAACTGCGACGCCGCGCAGGAACGCTTCATGAGGCTCGGCGATAATGGATGAGGCCGAACGCATCGAGCGCTGCGCGCGCCTGTCGGAGAGAATTGAGGCTCATTTCCGACGGGTCCATAAGGACTCGATGCACGACGTGCCGATCTGCAATGCTCAGCTTTCGGTCGCCAGCGTGGGCTTCCGGCCCTGCGGCGACTGGGCAGTGGGAATCATTGTCACGCCCTGGTTCATGAATGTCTTCGCCGCGCCGTTTGCGACGCCGGTCGCGGCGGGGCCCGGCGAGACCCAAAGGCTGGCCCTGCCGAACGGCGAGGTCGATTTCCTCGGCGCCGAAATCGAAGGGCTGGGCCGGCTGTTGAGTTGCTCGCTGTTCTCGCCGATGGATGAATTCATCGATCAGCCGGCGGCGCTCGTCACCGCCACGGCGGCGCTCGACGCGCTGCTGACGCCTCCGGCGGCCAAGCGCGAAACGCCGAAGGCGCACCTCGATCGCCGCGCCTTCTTTCGCGGCGCCTTTTCCGGCCGCCGCGGTGGCGCGGACGTTCTGGACGAGACGGATGCATGAGATGTCTCTGACCGAAAGCGTGGGTGACATCGTCATCGAGGAGGGCCATCATCAGGGCTTTTCGAGGGTGACGAAGGCCTGGCTGGAAATCGGGGCCTTGCCGGGTATAGAGCCTGAGGCCATGATCTCCTGCTTCGACGTGGTCACGCGCGGCGCCTTGGGGGAAGGCTCGGCTCTGGCGATCGTCCGCACGCCGGGCCAGGGCGGGCGCCTTGCCTGCGAGGAGAAGGTGGCGCTTTGCCGAGCGCTTCGGCCCGTGCCAGCACTGCGGCGGCCATCGGGTCCAGATGACGGCGGGCGACGAGAGGCGTGATCAGGAAGCTGGAGGTCTGAAAATGTGCACGGTTTGCGGTTGCGGGACGGCTTCCCAGGAAGGCGGCGAGGCCACGAGCGGCAAAGGCGAAGCGCACATGCGTCAGCATGATTATGTCCACGCCCATGGCGACCATGTTCACGCGCATCCCCACGACCACCCGCATGACCATGACCATGATCATGCGCACGATCCTCATCACCCCCATCATCATCATCATCATCAGGGCCACGGCCACGGCCATGACGCGGGCGGCGAGAGGCTTGATTACGGCTCGGGCCTGGCCGGCGTCCATGTCCCCGGCCTGAGCCAGGATCGCATCGTCCAGATCGAGCGCGACATTCTGTCGAAGAACCGCTCCTTCGCCGAGGAAAACCGCTTGACTTTCGACCGCGCGGGGGTGCTGGCGCTGAATTTCGTCTCCAGCCCCGGCTCCGGGAAAACGTCGCTGCTGGTGCGCGCGATTCAAGACCTCAGGGACAGGCATGGGATCGCGGTGATCGAGGGCGACCAGCAGACCTCGAACGACGCCGAGCGCATCCGGGCGACCGGCGCCAAGGCGATCCAGGTCAATACCGGCAAGGGGTGCCATCTCGACGCCCATATGGTCGGCCACGCTTTGGAGACGCTGGATGTTGCCGACGATTCGCTGCTGTTCATCGAGAATGTCGGCAATCTGGTGTGCCCGGCGGCCTTCGATCTGGGCGAGGCGCACAAGGTGGTGGTGCTGTCGGTGACCGAGGGCGAGGACAAGCCGGCCAAATATCCCGACATGTTCGCAGCCAGCGACCTGATGCTGCTCAACAAGTCGGACCTTCTGCCGCATCTCGACTTTGATGTCGGCGCCTGCATCGCCCACGCCCTGCGGGTCAATCCCGACCTGCAGACGCTGGTGGTTTCGGCCAAAACCGGCGAGGGCCTCGCCGCCTTCTACGCCTGGATCGAGGCGCGCGCCGCTCTGGCCAAAACCAAGGCGCTGGCAAGAAAGGCAGGGTGATGAAAGCCGCCGCGCCCGAGGTGAAGGAGGATGTGACGCGGCTGCGCCTGCGCCTGAGCGGCGCTGTGCAGGGCGTCGGCTTCCGGCCTTTCGCCTTCGGTCTCGCGGCGCGCTTCGCGCTCGGCGGTTTCGTGCGCAACGACGCACAGGGCGTGATCGTGGAAGTGGAAGGCGATCGGGCGCAAGACTTCGTCGCGGCGCTGCAAAGCGAACTTCCGCCCCTGGCGAGGCTCGATGGCGTCGAGATCAGTGAAATCGCGTCGCGCGGAGAGCGCGCCTTCGTAATCGAGAAATCCCGGCAGGGGGTCGCGCGCACCCGCATTCCCGCCGACGCCGCGACCTGCGAACAATGCCTCGACGATCTGTTCGATCCGCAAAACCGTTTTTTTCTCTACCCTTTCGTCAATTGCACCCATTGCGGCCCGCGCTATACCCTCACGCGGCGTCTGCC
>JAKANG010000237.1 GCA_021812505.1 Pseudomonadota bacterium | reverse complement strand
CGAAATGATTTTTCCGGTTCTCTCGGACGCGCCCGCCGCGGAAAGGGCGCCGAACAACATCACCATCGCAAGGGCGCAAGCCAGGGGGCGCATGATTCATTCCGTCAACGACATCTCGCCGGCGGCCAGGGGAAAAAAGGCTGTAAGTTCCGGCGGCGCCTGTCAACGCGCGAGCGCGTGAAAAGTTCCGGTTCGTGCGAATGGCGGCGCGTGGGCGACTAGCATTGCGCGCCCTGTTTCCGCTCCCGCAAAAACTGGAAGAATTCGACGCCCTCGCGCAGGCGGCGCTTCATCATGGCGCGGTCGCGCACCATTTCGTTGACGATCGCCCCGATTTTCCGCGGCCGGAAATAGAACTGGCGATAAAAAGTCTCGACCGCGTCGAAAATTTCCTTGTGGCTGAGGTCGGGATAATGGAGCGGCGCGATCTGGACGCCGTTCTCGTCCACCAGTTCGGCGTTGGCGCTGTCGAGCCAGCCGTTTTCCAGCGCCTGGTTGTAAAGGAAGGTGCCGGGATAGGGCGCGGCCAGCGACACCTGAAGGGTGTGCGGGTTGACCTCCTTGGCGAATTCGATCGTTTCCCTGATCGTCTCGCGCGTCTCGCCCGGCAGGCCCATGATGAAGGTGCCGTGGATCATGATGCCGAGTTCGCGGCAATCACGCGCGAATTGTTTCGCTACCTCGACCCGCATGCCTTTCTTGATATTGTGCAGGATCTGCTGGTTGCCCGATTCATAGCCGACCAGCAGCAGGCGCAGGCCGTTGTCGCGCATGACTTTCAGCGAGGAACGCGGCACATTGGCCTTGGCGTTGCACGACCAGGTTACGCCCAGCTTTCCCAGCTCTTTGGCAATGGCTTCCGCGCGGGGCAGGTCATCGGTGAAAGTGTCGTCATCAAAAAAATATTCCTGCACCTGCGGAAAATTCTTCAGGCACCATTTGATCTCTTCGATCACATGGCCGACGCTGCGGGTGCGGTAGCGGTGGCCGCCGACGGTCTGCGGCCACAGGCAGAACGTGCAGCGCGATTTGCAGCCGCGCCCGGTATAGATCGAAATATAGGGATGCTTGAGATAGCCGATGAAATAATTCTCGATCTTCAGGTCGCGCTTGTAGATCGGCGAGACGAAGGGCAGGGAATCCATGTTTTCAAGGATCGGCCGCTCGCCGTTGTGCTGGATGTTCCCATTGGCGTCGCGGTAGCTTAAGCCCAGAATGTTCTTCCAGTCCTGGCCGTCGGCGACGTCCTTGATGGTGAAGTCGAATTCGTTGCGGGCGACGAAATCGACCACGGGCGCGTTTCTCAGGCTGCCGTCGGCGTCCACCGCCACCTTGGCGCCGATCAGTCCGGCTTTGAGATGGGGGTTGGCGGTCTTCAGGGCCTCGATACATTTCACATCCGAGGCGAAGGACGGCACGGAGGTATGGACCACGACGAGATCGAAGTCCTTGGCCTGGGCGACCACTTCCGAAAGCTTGGTCTTGTGCGGCGGGGCGTCGATCAGCTTGGAGTTCTCGATCAGGGCCGCGGGCTGGGCGAGCCAGGTCGGATACCAGAACGAGGCGATCTCGCGGCGCGCCTGATAGCGCGAGCCGGCGCCGCCATCGAAACCGTCAAAGGACGGCGCTTGCAGAAAAAGGGTGCGCATCGAATGCCGCTCCGCCTGGATTGGATTGCTGGCTGAATTTGGTCGCGCCACAAAGCCCGCCAATCGCGGCCATTCCGTGGCGCCATTCCATTGCCGGATCTTAAACACCATAGCGCGCCGGCGATCAACTTTTGTCGCGGCGGCTTGTCGCGCCGACGGCGAATGTTTCGCCGCAATGGCGTCAGATCATGGCGTTAAGCCAATGGCGCGCTAAACTAAAACAAAGACGTTCGCGAGGGTTGCCCCTTGAATGAAACCGACGACAACGCCTCCGCCACCAAGATCACCGCGGACGTCGAGCGGGGGGCGCCGACGCGGCTCCCCGCGAAAGTCGAGCCGGAGGCGGAGCATACGGTTATAGAGCATCACCCGCCGAGCCGGCGTGGCGTCTGGGCGCGGCGCCTCGCGCTTCTCGCTTTGGTCGGCGGCGGGATCGGCTATGTCGTATGGCAAGCGCATCGCGCCCCGGCGATCCCGGCCTATATCGTTTATGGCAACGGCCGGCTGGAGGCCGATCCCATCGACATCGACACCAAGTTCGCCGGACGCATCGCCGAATTGCGCGTGGACGAAGGCGACAGGGTCGCCGCCGGCCAAGTGCTTGCGGTCATGGACACACGCGACCTGCAGCAGACCCTGAAAAAGGGCGAAGCGCAGATCGGGCAGGCGCAGAAGGCGGTCGAGGAGGCGCGCGCCAATCTCGACAACGCCAAAACCTCGTCCTTGCTCGCAGAACAGGAAATCGCGCGCACCGCGGCGCTGGTGAAAAACGGTTTCGCCACGAAACAGCTTTACGACCAGCGCAAACAGGCGCTCGACGCCGCCCGCGCCGTTCAGCAGGCGGCGCAACATCATGTCGCCGAGATGGAAAAGGCGCTGAACGCCGCCGTGCATGACGCCGATGTGACGCGCGTCAATATCGCCGACAACGCGCTCATCGCCCCGCGCAATGGGCGGATCGAATATCGTGTCGCCAATGTCGGCGAGGTGCTGCCCGCCGGGGGCAAGGTTTTCACCATGCTCGACACGGCTTACGTCTATATGGACATCTATCTGCCGACGCTACAGGCCGGCAAGGTCAAGATCGGGGCGGATTCCCGCATCCTGCTCGACGCTTTTCCCGACCGGCCGATCCCGGCCAAAGTCTCCTTTCTCGCCGATCAGGCGCAATTCACCCCGAAAATGGTCGAGACCCGCGACGATCGCGACCGCATGATGTTCCGGGTGCGGGTGAAGATCGATCCCGACCGCGCCCGCGCCCATGCCGACGCGGTGCGCAGCGGCCTGCCCGGCGTCGCTTATGTCAAGACCGACGACAAGGCGCCGTGGACGCCCGCGCTGCAAGGCTCCCCCGAATGAGGGGCGAGCCCGCGGTCCGGCTGCGCCATCTGCGCCACGCCTATGGCCGGACCCGAGCGCTCGACGGCCTGTCGCTCGACATTCCCGCCGGCTGCATGGTCGGGCTGGTGGGCCCGGACGGGGTCGGCAAATCGACCCTGCTCGGGCTGATCGCCGGCGCCAAGGCGCTTCAGGACGGCGGGATCGAGGTTCTGGGCGGCGATATCGGGTCCGCCGCCTGGCGCGACGAAATCTGCCCGCGCATCGCGTACATGCCGCAGGGCCTGGGCAGGAATCTCTACCCCGATCTCACCGTCGAGGAGAACATCGTCTTTTTCTCGCGGCTGTTCGGCCAGAGCCGCGCGGAAGGCGCCGCGCGCGTCGCCGCGCTGACCCGCGACGTCGGCCTCGCGCCTTTCGTCAAAAGGGCCTGCCATCAATTGTCGGGCGGCATGAAGCAGAAGCTCGGCCTCTGTTGCGCCCTGATCCACGACCCGGACCTGCTGATCCTCGACGAGCCGACCACCGGCGTCGACCCCCTGTCGCGCCGGCAGTTCTGGGAGCTGGTGCAGAGGATGCGCGCGCGCTTCACCGCGCAAGCGGTTGGCGCAGGCCAGAGCGAAGGCGAAAACCCGAGCGCCCAAGCGGTTGGCGCGCGCCAGAGCGAGCGCCAAAAAACCTCGATGAGCGTCATTGTCGCCACCGCCTATATGGAGGAGGCGGAAAAGTTTGATTTTCTCATCGTCATGAACGCGGGGAGGATCCTTGCGACCGGCGCGCCGAATGAAATCCTCGCGCGCACGGGCGCCGCGAGCGTCGAGGACGCGTTCGTCGCCATGCTGCCCGAGGGCGGCCGAGCGAAAAGGCTCGAAATTCCACAGCGAAAGGACGACGGCGGCGCGCCGGTGATCGTCGCCAGGGGCCTGACCAAAAAATTTGGCGATTTCGTCGCCGTCGACCATGCCGATCTCGACATTCGACGCGGCGAGATTTTCGGGTTTCTCGGCTCCAACGGCTGCGGCAAGACGACGACCATGAAAATGCTCACCGGTCTCCTGGACGCCAGCGGCGGCGAGGCCCTGCTGTTCGGCCGCAGCATCGAGGCGGGCGGCCTCGCGGCGCGCCGGC
>JAKANG010000002.1 GCA_021812505.1 Pseudomonadota bacterium | reverse complement strand
TCTGGCGACCGGGCTTCATCGCCGCCTATAGTCTCGGATGCCTTTTCGTCTTTGCGCTTGCTCTCGGGCTCAGCTTGCGCAGATCCCCGCATCTCGCAGACGCGGCGATCGACGGCCTCAATGCGTCTTACGCGAATACGGGTTACATGGGCTTTCCTCTCGCCGCGCTTGCCCTCGGCGACGCAGCCATGACGCCGGCCCTGATCGCCACCATCGTCACGGTCTGCGTGCTCTTCGCCCTGGCCATCGCGCTGATCGAGGCCGGTTTGCAAAGCGAGAAGCATCCCGCGCGTCTCGTCGCGAGCGTCGTTGGGGCCGTCGTCAAAAACCCGCTGGTCGCCGCGCCGGTTCTTGGCGCATGCATTCCGCTGTCCGGACTGGCGATTCCGCCGTCCGTCGAGAGCTTTCTCAAATTGCTGGGTGGCGCGGCGTCTCCCTGCGCGCTGGTCGCGCTCGGCCTCTTCCTCGCGGAGAAGCGGGAAACAACCAGACGGGAGCCCGCAAAGACGGCCATGCTGGTCGGCTTCAAGCTGGTTCTCCACCCCGTCCTGACCTGGATTCTGGCGGCGCTCGTGTTCCGGCTGCCGCCGCTCCTCGCCCATTCCGCCGTCCTGTTCGCGGCGCTGCCGACCGGCACGGGCCCTTTCATGCTGGCCGAATTCTATGACCGCGAGGCGGATATCACGGCGAAAGCCGTATTGTACTCGACGATCGTCTCGGTCCTGACCATTTCGATTTATCTCGCCCTGGCGATGCGCGCATGAAAAAATGAGATCGCGCGCCGCCCGGGCGCACCTCGGACAAAACGCGAGCGCCAAGATGTTTGAAGGCTTCGAGCGCAAGACGGTTTCGGTGGATGGCGTCGCCATTTCCTGCGTCGTCGGCGGCAGGGGCGCGCCGGTCCTCCTCCTGCATGGCTATCCCCAGAGCAAGGCGCTATGGGCGCGGGTCGCGCCCATTCTAGCCTCGAGCTTCACCGTGGTTTGCGCCGACCTGCGCGGCTATGGCGAGTCCGACAAGCCGAAATGCCTGGAGGATTTCTCGAATTATTCGTTCCGCGCGATGGCCGCGGATCAACTCGGCCTGATGCGCGAACTGGGCGTTGCCCGCTTCCACGTGATCGGCCACGATCGCGGCGGCCGCGTCGCCCATCGCATGGCGCTCGACCATCCCGAGGCCGTCCTTTCGCTTTGCGTCATGGACATTGCGCCCACCCACGCCATGTTCTTGAAAGTCGATCGCTTTCTGGCGAGCGCCTACTGGCATTGGTATTTCCTGTCGCAGCCAGCCCCGTTCCCGGAGCGCTTGATCGGCAACGACCCCGACTATTTCTTCGAGACCTGCCTGGTTGGCTGGGGCGCGGCGAAAATCTCCGACTTCGACCCGGAAATGATGGCCGCCTATCGCGCCGCCTGGCGCAACCCCGAAATGATCCACGGCTCGTGCTCCGATTATCGGGCCGCCGCTTCGATCGATCTCCAACATGACGCGCAGGACATCGACGTCAGGATCGCGCGCCCGACCCTCGTCTTTTTCGGCACCAACGGGCAAATGGCGAAACTCTTCGACATCCCGGCGGAATGGGCCGCCCGCTGCCTGCGCATGGAGCAGGCGTCCTTGCCAGCCGGCCATTTTTTCATCGACCAGTTTCCGGTCGAAACCGCGTCCACGCTGCGATCGTTTCTGAAGCGTTGCTCAGCGCGCTGAACAACAATGCGAGAGCCGGCGCCCAGTCCGGGCGCCGGCTCTCGGTTGGTTTCGCCTTTCGAGCCTCATGCCGGCTCGACGACGCGATCGTCAGGCGGCGATCTTTTCGATGTCGCGTCTGGCGGCGGCGATGGCCTCGGCCCGGCGGTCTTCCCCGAGCGCAATGCCTTCGGCGCGGATAAAAGTCACGTCGTCAATGCCAAAGAAGCCGAAAACGCCGCGCAGATAATTTTCCTGATGGTCGAGGAAGGCGACTGGCGTTTCGGGGCCATAATAACCGCCGCGTGACGACGCGACGATGATCCTTTTGCCGCCGGCAAGGCCGATGGGGCCATTTTCGGTGTAGCGGAACGTCTTGCCTGCGACCGCCAGGCGGTCGATCCAGGCCTTGAGCTGACTCGGGATGGAGAAATTGTACATGGGCGCGCCGATCACGACGACGTCCGCCGCCAGAAACTCGTCGAGCGCCGCCTGCCCCGCGGCGAGATCGCGTTGGAGCGCCGGCGTCTGCGCCGCGCCGCCCTGCGCGGCGGCGAGATGCGCGCCGGAAAGATGGCCAACCGGTTCCGCGGCAAGGTCGCGATAGGTCACGGTCGCCTCGGGATGGCGGCGACGTTCGGCAGCGATGATTTCAGCCGAAATCAGGCGGCTGACCGAGCCCGGCCCGAGAATGCTGGAATCGACATGCAAGAGATTCATGGTCTGGCCCTTTCGCCTGGATCGCAATTCGCTTTCGGGCTCAACGGAAGGCTGCCTCGATCGCGACTGGGCCGAAGTCTTGCAGAGGAAAGGTCCTCCGGACAGCCGAATAATTTTGGATAATTTATTCAACTTTTTCGAAAAGGTTGGATTTCAGATTTCCGCATCGCCAAACCCCGCCTTGTCCTGCGCGCCGCAGGCGACGAATTGCTGCAGGAGCCAGGACGCGGCGGGACCGGGCGGCGCGTCGCGGCGGTAGATCGCGGAAAGGCTGATGGTCCCGCCAGGAAAATCAGGCATGGCGAGTCGCATCAACGCGCCCGAGGCGAGGTCCGATTCGACCATGGCGAGCGGCATGTTCCCCCAGCCGATCCCCTCGCGCAGCAGCGCATGTTTGGCGCCCAGATCGGCGAGCCGCCAGGTCCGCCGACTCAAAACGCCAAAATCGCGGCCTTCGGTCAAGGCCGAGCGGTCAGTCAGCACCAGCTGGATGTGATCAAGCCCGGCGCCCGGCGGAAGCGTTCCAAGGCGCGCTAAAGGGTGATCCGGCGCCGCGACGGGGACAAGCTCGACGGAACCGACGACGATCCTCACCAGTTCGTCGTGGCCGAAGGGCAAGGGACCGCTGACTCCGAACACGACGCGGCGATCCATCACCAGGCTCGCCACCGCCCCCAAAGCCTCGACCGACAGGCGCAAGGTCACCGAAGGGAATTTTTCGCTGAACGCGCGCAAGAGACTTGCGAGCCTGGTTGGAGGAACCATCACGTCGACGGCAAGGCGGACCTCGGCTTCGAGACCGTCGAGCATGCCCTTGACCTTGGCGCGCAAGCCATCGACGCCCTGGGCGATGTTGCGGACGTCGGCGACCAGGGCGCGGCCCGCTTCGGTCAGGCGCGGCTTTTTGGTTCCCTCGCGTTCGAACAAGGCGACGGCGAGTTGCGCCTCGAGATTGACGACGCCGTAGCTGATGACCGAAACCGCGCGGTTCAGTTTGCGCGCGGCGCCGGCGAAACTGCCGGTTTCAACCACGGCTAGAAAGATTTGCAGCTGATCGAAGGTCGGGACGCCGGGACCAGACATTTCAACTTTCTCGAATAGAACGGCATATCTTATGCCACTAAACGGAAAACACGAAAGAGATTAAATCAAGCTCAAATTGTCGCCGCATGCGCTGCGGCCTCCAACAATGATGGAGATCACCGATGATCGATATCCGTCCTTTCGACAGCCTTGGCCATGCCGACCACGGTTGGCTCGACGCCCGGCATCATTTTTCGTTCGCCGATTATTTCGACCCGAGGCGCAGCCGCTGGGGCGCGCTGCGGGTGTGGAACGACGACACCATTCAACCCCGTTCCGGTTTCCCGACCCATCCGCACCGCAACATGGAAATCATCACCTTCGTGCGCAAAGGGGCGATCACTCATCGCGACAGTCTGGGCAATCAGGGCCGCACCGAGGCCGGCGACGTCCAGGTCATGTCGGCGGGAACAGGCGTCGCCCATTCCGAATATAATCTGGAGCCGGATGTCACCGAGATTTTCCAGATCTGGATCGAGCCGACCCGTTACGGCGAAAAGCCGAACTGGGGGACCCGTCCGTTCCCGCGCGGAGCGCGCGCGGGCAATTTCGTGATCCTCGCTTCGGGCTTCGCCGAAGACCGCGACGCTTTGCCGATCCGCGCCGAAGCCCGCGTGGCCGCAGCCACGCTCAAAGCGGGCCAGACGGCCGATTACCGCTCAGACAAGAGCCGGCGCCTTTATCTCGTGCCGGCGACCGGCGCGGTCGAGATCGACGGCCTGCGCCTCGGCGCCCGCGACGGCGCCGCGATCAAGAATCTCGATGTGGTTTCGATCAAGGCGCTGGAAGACAGCGAGATCGTTCTCGTCGACACGAGCGATCTGCCGTTGGCCTGATCCTGAGGATGCGTGCGGCGGCTCCCGGATTCCGCTGATCGGCTCGTCGCGCGACTCCTGTCGACCCGCGGGCGATCGCCTCACCCGGCGTAGGAGGTCGGCCCGCGCCATTCCCGCGCGGCAGGTTCGAACGCCCGCAGCAGATCGACTGCGCGGTAGGCGATCTGGTCGATGATGTCGTCCACGCATTTAGGCCCGAGATAGAAGGCCGGAACCGGCGGCATGACGATGGCGCCGGCTTCGGTCGCCGCCGTCATGGCGCGCAGATGGCCGAGATGCAGCGGCGTTTCGCGGACGAGCAGGATCAGCGGGCGTCGCTCCTTGAGGTGAACATCGGCGGCGCGGGTCAAAAGGCTGTCCGAATGGCAGTGCGCGATGGCCGACAGTGTGCGCACCGAGCAAGGGGCGACGATCATGCCAGCGGTGGGAAAGGAGCCCGAAGCAATCGGAGCCCCGACATTGTCGACATCGTGCCAATGCGGCGCGCGGGCGCGCAAGCGCTTCATCGCATCGGGCGCGATTTCCTCGGCGAGGGTCCGCGCGGCGGCGCGGGTGGCGACAACATGGGTTTCTGCGCCAAGGCTCTGCAGGATTTCAAAGATGCGCAGTCCAATGGCTGCGCCCGAGGCGCCGCTGAGGCCGAGTACGATGCGCGGACTCATCTTGCGCCTCCGTCGCCGAGTTCGCGGGCGATGCGCGGCCAGAGCGCGTCGATCTTTCGCTGGACCGCCGGCGTCATGGAAAGGACGCGCCCCCATTCACGCTTCGTCTCTGCGCCGATCTTTCTCGTCGCGTCAAGGCCCAGCTTGCCGCCCAGCCCCGGTTCGGGCGAGGCGAAGTCGAGATAATCGATCGGCATATTGGTCATGGTCAACAGGTCGCGCGAAGAGTCCAGGCGAGTCGAAAGCGCCCAGACGACGTCGTTCCAGTCGCGGACATTGATGTCATCGTCCACGACCACGACGATTTTGGTGTAATTGAATTGCGGCAGCATGCCCCAAAGCCCCATCATCACCCGCCGCGCCTGACCGGGGTAGGATTTTCGGATCGAAACGACCGCCATGCGGTAGGAACAGGCCTCCGGCGGCAGCCAGAAATCGACGATCTCCGGCATTTGCCGCTTGATCGTCGGCAAGGCGAGCTCGTTGAGCACCGATCCGATCACCGAAGGCTCGTCCGGCGGCCGGCCGGTGAAGGTGGTAAGGTAAAGCGGATCGCGCCGCGTCGTGATCGCGGTCACGCGCATGACCGGGAAGGGCTCGACGCTGTTGTAATAGCCGGTATGGTCGCCATAGGGGCCTTCCGGCGCGGTTTCGGTCGCTGAAACATAGCCTTCCAGGACGATTTCAGCTTCGGCTGGGACCAGCAGCGGAACCGTCAGCGCCGGCGCGACGCGCGGCCGTTCGCCGCGCAGCACGCCGGAGAAGCGCAGTTCGGACACGGTTTCCGGCAACGGCAGCACGGCGGAGAGAATGGTCGCGGGATCGGCCCCGATCGCCACCGCGACCGGCATGTCTTCGCCGCGCGCCGCCCACGCGCGATGATGCGCCGCGCCGCCGCGATGGGCGAGCCAGCGCATGATGGCGCGATCCTTGCCCAGAACCTGCATGCGATAGACGCCGATGTTCATCTTCGCGGTGTCGTCCGCTTCCGTCTCGGGCGGACGGGTGATGACCAGCGGCCAGGTGATCAATGGCGCCGGCTCGCCGGGCCAGCAGGTCTGGATCGGCAACGCGCCGAGATCGACATCGGCGCCGGTCCGGCGCTCCTGCTGGCAATCCGGCCGCGCGACGACCTGCGGGCGGGTCGCCAGAGCGGCGCGCAACATCGGCCAGCGGCCGAGCGCATCGCGCAATCCGTCGACCGGGGCCGGCTCGCGCAAGCCGGCAAGCATCTCGCCCAGTTCGCCGACGCCCTGCGGCCCCACGCCAAAACCCATGGCGACGCGCTCTGGCGTTCCAAACAGATTGGCGACCACCGGCATAGAGGCGCCAGCCGCGCGCTCGAACTGCAACGCCGGGCCGCCAGCCAGCAGCACGCGGCGATGAACCTCTGTGATTTCATGGACGAGGCTCACCGGCTCGCGGATCCGAACGAGCCGCCGGCCCTGTTCCAGATGAGCCAGGAAGGCGCGAAGGTCGCGAAAGGTCGGCAGGGAGCGGAAAGACATGAGGCTTCTTCACCGAAACGCGATCGGCTTGCCTTGACTACGATCAAAGCGTCGCCCGATTGCTTCTGATCTAACGGCTCCATGTCCCGAGAGACCCCCATACCGATCTTTCCCGCCGCCGGCGCCGCAGCGCTGCGCCATTTGCCGCTCTGGCCCCTGGCCTTGGCCGCCGGCCGGCTTGCGCCGAGTCTCGTGCGCCGCCATGAAAAAATGTTCGCCCGCCTGGGCGAGCAAGCCGAAAAAACCTTCCTGATCGACCCCGCCGATCTTCCCTTCGTCTTTGTGCTGTCGCCCCGCCCCGACAGGCCGCGTCTCGACACGGTCCGGCGCGAGGCGGCGGGCCATTGGGACGCGCGCGTCGCCGGCCCGCTGGCGGCCCTGATCGGCCTCGTTCACGGCGCCTATGACGGCGACGCTCTGTTTTTCTCGCGCGATCTCGTCATCGAAGGCGACACCGAGGCGGTGCTCGCGCTGCGCAACGCCATCGACAATGAGGAAATCGATCTGGCGCGCGAGGCTTCGGCGCTGCTCGGGCCGCTGGAGACGATCGCGACCGGGCCGGCCCGGCGTCTGGCGGGCGCGCTCGGGCGCTGGACCGGCGTCGCGCTCACGCGGGGCGAGAACGGGCCGCTGACATGACGGCGCGTCCCGGTCTCGAACTGGTCTGTCCGGCAGGCACTCCGGCCGCCCTGCGCGGCGCGGTCGAAGCCGGCGCCCACGCCATTTATTGCGGCTTCAACGACGAAACCAACGCCCGCAATTTTCCGGGCCTGAATTTTTCCCGCGACGAGATGGCGGAAGCCATCAAATTCGCGCACGGCCGCGGCGCCAAGGTTCTGGTCGCTCTCAACACCTTTCCGCGCGCCGGCGCCTTCTGGCGCTGGAGCAAGGCGGTGGACGATTGCGCGCGTTTCGGCGCGGACGCTGTCATTCTCGCCGACCTGGGACTTTTGGAAGACTCGGCGCGCCGCCACCCCGACCTGCGGCTGCATCTCTCCGTCCAGGCGGCCGCCGCCAACGCCGACACGATCAATTTCTATGCGCGGACCTTCGGCGTGAAGCGCGTCGTGCTGCCGCGCGTGCTGACCGTGCAGGAAATCGCCGCGATCAACCGCGAGATCGACGTCGAGACGGAAGTCTTCATCTTCGGCGGCCTGTGCGTGATGACGGAGGGGCGGTGCTCGCTGTCCTCCTACGCCACCGGCAAATCCCCGAACATGAACGGCGCCTGCTCTCCGGCGAGCCATGTCGAATATCGCGAGGAAGGCGGCTATCTCATGTCACGCCTGGGCGGCTTCGCGATCCATCGCGTTGCGGCGGGCCAGCCGGCGCCCTACCCAACCTTGTGCAAAGGGGTTTTCGAGGCCGGCGACTACAAGGGCTATGTCTTCGAAGATCCCGTCAGCCTCGACGCGGCGGCGCTCATTCCGCAACTGGCCGAAGCCGGCGTCGCGGCGCTCAAGATCGAGGGCCGGCAGCGCAGCCGCGCCTATACCGAGGCCGTCGTGCGCAATTTCCGGCGCGCGCTCGACGATTACGCGGCGGGCCGCCCGATCGCGGCCGGGGAATTGCGCGCCTTGACCGAGGGGCAGCAGACCACCTCCGGCGCCTATCGCAAAACGTGGCGCTGAGGCTGCGCCCACGGGAGAACAATTTTGGCGGACAGGACTTTCACCCTCACGCTCGGGCCGTTGCAATTCAACTGGCCCGCCCAGAAATTCGTCGATTTCTATGCGGCCGTCGCCGATGAGGCGCCGGTCGATCGCGTCGTCATCGGCGAACTGGTTTGCTCCAAGCGCGCGCCTTTTTACGCGGATCGCATCCCCGCGGCCATTGAAAGGCTGGAGCGCGGCGGCAAGAAGGTCGTCCTCGCCTCGCTGGCCCTCGTCACGCTGGAGCGCGAGCGGCGCGCAGCGCGCGAACTGTTTCAACAGACAGAGCATGAAGTCGAGATCAACGACCTCGCCCTGATGAACTGGGCGCGCGAGGAGACGCCCTTTTCGATCGGCCCGCTCGTCAATGTCTACAATGAGGCGACGCTGGCCTTTCTCGTGCGCCGCGGCGCGCGGCGGGTCTGTCTGCCGCCGGAACTGCCCTTCGCCTCGGTCGAAACGATCGTCAAGGCCTCCGGGGATCTCGGCGCGGCGATCGAGGTCTGGGCCTATGGCCGTATTCCGCTCGCCATTTCGGGACGTTGCTATCACGCCCGCGCCCACAGCCTGAGCAAGGATTCCTGCCAGTTCGTGTGCGAAAAGGATCCGGACGGCCTGCCGACGAAGACGCTCGAAGGCGTCGAATTTCTTGCGGTCAATGGCGTTCAGACCTTGTCGTATAAATACGCCAATCTGATCGGAGACCTCGACCGCCTGGCGGAGGCCGGCGTGACCAGCTTGCGGCTTTCGCCCCATAGCGGCGATTTCGTCGCCGTGACGAAGGTCTTCGCCGACGTCTGCGCAAGCCGCATTTCGCCGCAGGAAGGACTCGCTCGTCTGGCGAGCGAATCCCCGGAGGCCGACTTCACGAACGGTTTTCTGTTCGGGGATCGCGGCGCGGCGCCTCTGGCCCCCTCATGACGGCGGCCTGGTAGAGCGACGCGCCGGAAGCGAACAGAAAAAGCGCGAAGGCGGCGGACCAGGCCATCGCCGAAATGACGAGAAAAGCCTGCGCTTCGGCAAAAAATGCGGCGAAGACGCGAGCCGCAGCCGCGCCGAGGCAGAGCGCAACCGCGGCTTCGGCGCCGGGCGATGGGGTAAAGGCGCGTTGGCAACGCTTCCTGATCATGCTTTCCATGATCGCCAGGCTCATTCCGCCAAAACCGCCTATCGTCCAGACATGCAATCCCGCGTTCGCCGGCGTCGCATCCGGAAACAGCGCGTGAAGGGCCAGCAGAAAGAAGCCGAGGGGGACCGCGCCGTAAGCCGCGTAGAGCGCGACCAAGGGGGG
Source organism: Pseudomonadota bacterium (assembly GCA_021812505.1). The sequence goes on along the minus strand of JAKANG010000002.1, from coordinate 9,481 downwards.
CGAGGCGAAAGTGCGCTGCCCGACCCACGACGCCATGCGCCAGCACTGGCTGGCGCCGCCGGCCAGGAGAAGGAACGCGCAGACCGCGCCCTCCGGGGTGACGAGCCAGCCGCAGAGAGCGGCGATCGTCACAGCCGCGACGATCCCTTCGATCGCTTCGGCGCGCGGGGCGGACGCTGGCGCGCCGCATAGTTCGTCAAATCTCGCAGTCAAGGCGGGCAGCACGCGACCAGCGATCACGGCGATCAAGCCGATGAGCGCCGCGATTGCGGCATGGATCGCAAACTCGCGCTGCTGTGGCGAGAACGGCCCGGCGAGGACGAGCCCCGACAAGGCATAGAGCGTGAGGAGCAGAACGATTTTCCTGTTGCGAACATCCTCCGCCCTGAACACATGGAAGGCGGCGAGGCCCGCCAGGGCCACGGCTGGCAAGGCGCGAATCATGGCGAGTGGCCATGGATGAGCGGGCGCGACCCGCGCCGCGATCCAGCAGACCAGAAACGCCGGAACCGCGCCGGACAGAAGCGGGCGACCTGTCCATCGAGGCAAGGCGGTCAACAGGAATCCCGCCATCGCGGCGGCGACAAAGCCGAACAGCAACTCCTGCTCATGCCATTCCACCGCTTGGGCGATGGTCCATGGAGAACCTTGCGTCGGCAGCACGGCAAGCCAGCCGAAGCCGACCATGATCGCATCAAGCGCGGCCAGTGGAAAAAATACCGCGAAGGGCGGCGGCGCGGCGCTCTGTTTCATCCGGGAGATTATCTGCAACCTGATTTGCCGTCTCATCTAGCCGTCGTCCGCGCCGGTTCGCGCCATCGTCATAGGGGCAGACCGATGGCGCGAAACCCGACTGACGCGCTGGCGGGCGGCGACAGCCGGTGGGACGGCGGCAGGCGTTCAAAACGAGCCTGCAAAATCATAATGCGCGCCAATGGATGAATAAAGCGTGGCGAGGCGATTGTTTGACCTACCGCAAAATGCAGGCCTTTCGGCCGGCCTGCGCGATCATAACGCTTGACGGTCGTCCTTCCCCGTCGGCAGAATAAAATCGCCAAGGGGAGCCTCGACAAGAGGCTGAGAGGCCGCTGGAGCGAACGCTCGCGCGACGACCCTTATCGACCTGATCCGGTTCATGCCGGCGGAGGGATGGCGTGACGCGCTTGCCGCGCGGCGTTCAATCTCATCCTGCCCGATTGCCCGCAAAAGGAGGAGAGTTGGATGCGCATCAGAATCGTCGGCGCGGGCGTGGCGGGTCTCACCGTCGCTTATGAATTTGCGTCCCGCGGCGCGGAGGTTGAACTCGTCGAGCGCGAGGAAGGGCCTGGCCGCGGCTGCTCATGGTATGCGGGCGGCATGGTCGCGCCCTGGTGCGAACTGGAATCGGCCGAGCCGCTGGTCTGCCAGCTGGGGATCGAGGCGCTGGATTTCTGGACGCGACGAATTCCGGTGGCCCAGACCCGTGGCAGCCTTGTCGTCGCGACGCCACGCGACATGACCGAATTGCGGCTTTTCGCCCGCCGCGCCCAGGAATTCGAAGAAATCGGCGGGAACCGTATCGCCGAGCTCGAACCGGACCTTGCCGGACGCTTTTCCCGGGCGCTTTTTTTCCCTAAAGAGGCCCACCTCGATCCACGCGTGGCGCTGGAGACGACGACGCGCCGCCTCGCGGCCATGTCGAACGTCCGCCTGCGGTTCGGCATCGACGCCGAGGCGGCGGAAGGCGAAGCGGATTGGACCATCGACTGCACGGGATATGCCGCGAAGTCGAAATTACCGGGGCTGCGCGGCGTCAAGGGCGAGATGATGATTCTCGCCGCGCCGGACCTGAATTTGTCGCGACCGATCCGCCTGCTGCACCCCCGCCATCCGGTCTATGTCGTGCCGCGCGAAGAGAATCGTTTTATGATCGGGGCAACCCAGATCGAAAACGAAGAACGCGCCCGCGTCACGGCGCGCTCGATCGTCGATCTGATCAATTCCGCCTATGCGGTCCATCCCGCATTCGCCGAAGCGGAAGTCGCCGAAACGGGTTCTGACCTGCGCCCCGCCTTCTCCGACAATTTGCCGCGCCTGATCGTTCGCGGACGCACGATTTTCATCAACGGACTGTTCCGGCATGGTTTCCTGCTCGCGCCCTCGCTGGCGCGCCGCGCAGCCGATTATGTCTATCGCGGCCTCATGGCGCCGGAAGTCATGCGGCCGGCCGAGCCGACATTGAAGCTCGAACACCCCGCAGCTTGATCCGTCCCGCGATCGCGCCGCCGATCCTTCTGTCGCGCGATCGTCAGGCTGTCCAGGCCCGCGCCGACGTCTTCGGCGATATATCCAGGGCTTCTAAAGCATCGGCCGCCCCACTCGACCATCGGCTATCTCGACGCGGTTCATAGACCGAGGTTCCGGCCCCATAAAATGGTCGGCGTGATCTGCGGGATTGTGTTAGCGTTTGCAGGCGAAGGCTGAACCCCTGACCGCATTTCTGAGACCAGCAGACATTCGATCCACGCCGACTCCCCGCCCACCGCCGCCGGGTGGCGAATGAGCGAAGTCTAATTTTGCAAATGGAAAGAATTCGACTGACCGTCGCCAATTGCACCGGCGGCGCAGGGCGCTTGCGCTCAAAAGCGAGCGGCGGCTCCAAGCCCAACAACGCTTATTGGACAATGGTTGGGCACGAGAGCGCGTCCAGAGCGCTACGCCCGTCTAACATTTTGATTTTATTGGCGCTCCCTAGGGGACTCGAACCCCTGTTTTCGCCGTGAGAGGGCGACGTCCTGGACCGCTAGACGAAGGGAGCAGCGGAAGGACCCGTTCTATATCGGGGAGAGGGCCTCGCCGCAAGCCTTTCCGGATGACAAATTTTCGCGGCCCGCGGGGGTGAGAAGCCCGTTGAGCAGCAGATCGACATGGGCGGCGATATAGGCCTCCTCATCGATGGCGAGATTGGAGCCGAAGATCAGGCGCATCAGGGTGAGGAAGACCGAGGGGGCGATCACGATCTCGGCGCCATGTTTCAGCACTTCGGGCCGGAAGTCGCCGCTCGCGACGCCTGCCGCCAGAAGCTCCGCGATCATGCCCATGGCGGGCGCGAAGAAATTCCGGTGGTGGCTCTCCACGAGTTGCGGGAAGCTTTTTCCATCCGAGACCATGAAGCGGATCATCTCGCGCCCGCGGCGGTCGCAGGCGCAGCGGCCGTACATAAAGTTCAGAAAAGCCCGGAGCTTTTCCGCGCAGGTTCCCTGCGCCACCGCGAGCATGGCGCCAGCGTCAGCGAGCATGTCCCGCGAGTAATGGTCGACCATTTCCTTGAACAGGCGCTCCTTGGTTTCGAAATAGAAATAGATCGCGCCCTTGGTCACCCCGGCCCGCGCCGCGACGTCCTCCATGCGCGTCGCCGCGAAGCCGCGCTCGGCGAAGGCGTCGAACGCCGCTTCGATGATTTCGCCCGGTCGTTCCGCCTTGCGGCGCGCGCGCTCTTTCATTTCCGTTCCCATCCGGCCTTTCAAGTTATTGACTTTCCGGTCAGTCAATAATAATCCTCTTTCAGGGCAAATGCCCAGAAGAATTTTCATCGCCCGGTCGCCAGGAGTCCCATGAGGGTCAAACCGCGCCTCTTCGTCCTGCTTCTGACGACCCTGCCGCTCGCCGCGTGTGGCGAGAAGGCTTCGCACGCGCCGCGCGCGCCGTTCGCCGTCGTAACCCAGACGGTCGAACCCCAATCCTTCGACAGCGACATCACCCTGACCGGAACGGTGCGCGCCCAGGTGCAGAGCGAATTGTCCTTCCGCATCAGCGGCCGGGTCATCGAGCGCAATGCGGACGTCGGCCAGCATGTCGGCGCGGACGATATTCTTGCCCGGCTCGACCCGACCGAGCAAGAGGCGGACCTCAAGGCGGCCCAGGCGGGGGTCGCTGGCGCGGAGGCGACCATGCGTCAGGCGGACGCCGCCTTCGAGCGGCAGAAGGCCCTGCTCGCCAATGGCTACGCCACCCAGGCGGCCTATGATCTCGCCGAACGCGCCCAGCGCACCGCCGCCGGCTCGCTCGAAGCCGCCAAGGCTCAACAGACCGCCGCCGAAGACGCCCTCTCCTATACCTATCTGCGCGCCGGCCATCCGGGCGTGATCACGGCGCGCAATATCGAGGTCGGCCAAGTGGCCCAGGCGGCGCAAATGGCGTACACGCTCGCGCAGGACGGCCCGCGCGACGCGGTTTTCTCCGTCTACGAATCCGCCTTCACCCGCAAGCTCAGCACGCCGTATATCTTCCTCGCCCTGGTCAGCGACCCCAGCGTGAAGACCAAGGGCCGGGTCCGCGAAATCTCGCCCGTCGTGGACACGAAGACGGGCACGGTTCAGGTCAAGGTCCAGATCGACCCCGATGGTCCAACCTTGCCGTTGGGCGCCGCCGTGACCGGAACCGGACGGTTGAGCCTGGAGGATGTCTTTGTCCTGCCCTGGACGGCGCTGACCGCCAAGGACGGCAAGCCCGCGCTCTGGGTCGTCGATCCCGCCGACCATTCCGTGCATTTGCGACCTGTCAGCGTCGCGCGTTACGAGAAGGAGCGCATCATTCTCGACGGCGGCCTGAAGCCCGGCGACAGCGTGGTGATCGACGGCGGCAAATTCCTGCGCGAGGGGCAGATCGTCGCCCCGCAGCCGACGGAGCGTTCATGATGGCCCGCCCTGCTCGCCGCTCGCCCCTCCTGCGCGTCGCCTTCGTCCCTCTGGCTCTGGCGGCGGCGCTCGCGGGCTGCAAGAAGGAGCAAGAGGTGCCCCCGCCCCCGCGCCCGGCGCTCACCATGGTAGTCGAGCCGAGCCCGGCCCTCGACATGGTGCTCTCAGGCACGGTCGAACCGCAGGTGCAGACTCCCTTCGGCTTCCGCGTGATCGGCCGGATGATCTCCCGCCCCGTCAAGGCCGGCGACCGCGTCGAACAGGGCCAGACCCTCGCGGCGATCGATCCGCTGGCGCTGGAAATGGCCGTGCGTTCGGCAACCGCCAATCTCGCCAGCGCCCGCGCCCAGTTCGACAACGCGGCGGCGACAGAGACCCGCCAAGCTGCGCTTCTGCAAAAGAAGACGACATCTCAGGCGGCTTTCGACACCGCCGAACAGGAGCGCGCCGCCGCCCAGGCCAATATGGAGCAAGCCGAGGCCAATCTTGCCAAGGCCAGGGAGCAATTGTCCTATTCCGTGCTCAAGGCCGATTATTCTGGCGTCGTCACCGCGACCTACGCCGAGGTCGGCCAGACGGTTTCGCCCGGCCAGCCAATCGTCGCCCTCGCCGAACCGTCAAAGCGCGACGCGGTGATCGACGCCGCCGAAAGCATTGTCGACGCCTTGTGGATCGGCCAGAAATTCGACGTCGCCCTGCAGATCGCCCCCACCAAGGCGATAGCCGGAACAGTGCGCGAAATTGCGCCGGAATCCGACCCTGTGACGCGGAGCAGCCGCGTGAAGATCGCGCTCGAGAATCCGCCCGACTCGTTTCGCATCGGCGCGACGATCTTCGCCCGGCTCGCCACGGGATCGAACGCCGCGATCCGCATCCCCGACTCCGCCTTGTTGCACGAAGGCGAAAAGGCGCGCGTCTTCGTCGTCGATCCGGCGACTTCGCGGGTTTCCTTGCGCGATGTCGAGGTCGCGCCGGACCGCGAGGAAGGCCGCTGGATCGTGCGTGGCGGCCTCAAGCCCGGCGAGCGGATCGTCACGGCCGGCGTCCACCGCCTGCAAGAGGGCGAGCTTGTGAAGATTTATGGGAGCGAAGCGCCGTGAGCCGTTTCAACCTGTCAGACTGGGCGCTCGATCGCCGCTCGCTCGTCTGGTACTTCATACTGGTCTTCCTGGTCGCGGGCGTCTTCTCCTATTTGAAGCTCGGACGCGAGGAAGACCCGAATTTCACCATCAAGACCATGGTGATCCAGGCGAACTGGCCGGGCGCCACGGCGCAAGAGACCACGCTTCAGGTCACCGAGCGGATCGAGCGCAAGCTGGAGGAGCTTGAATCGCTCGATTTCACCCGCTCGATCACCACCGCCGGCCAGACCATCGTCTTCGTCAACCTCCTGCCGACGACCCGCGCCAAGGACGTCGAGCCGACCTGGGTTCGCGTCCGCAACATGATCGCGGACATCCGGAGCCAGTTTCCCGCCGGCGTCCAGGGGCCCTTCTTCAACGACCGCTTCGGCGACGTGTTCGGCAATATTTACGCCTTCACCGCCGACGGCCTCACCATGCGCCAGTTGCGCGACCAGGTGGAATTCGCGCGCTCGCAGATCCTGACCGTGCCCAATGTCGGCCGCGTCGATCTGATCGGCGAACAGGACGAGGCGATCTATCTCGAATTCTCGACCCGCCAGATGGCTGCGATCGGCGTCGACCTGCAATCGGTGATGAACACGCTCGCCGCGCAGAACGCGGTGACGCCTTCGGGCTTCGTCCAGGCGGGGCCCGAGCGGATCGCCGTCAGGGTCAGCGGCCAGTTCACCTCCGAAGATTCGCTGCGCGCGATCAACCTGCGCGTCAATGACCGCTTCTTCCCGCTGACCGACGTCGCGACGATCCGGCGCGGCTATATCGACCCGCCGACCAAGCTCTTTCGCTATAATGGCGAACCGGCGATCGGGCTCGCCATCGGCATGAAGCAAGGCGCCAATCTGCTGGAGTTCGGCGCCGCGCTCGAGAAGAAGATCGAGCAGGTCAAATCGACGCTGCCCGTCGGCGTGGACATTTATCGGGTGTCGGACCAGCCAGCCGTGGTGGACGAGGCTGTGTCCGGATTCACCCGCGGCCTGTTCGAGGCCATCGTCATCGTACTCGGCATCAGCTTCATCAGCCTGGGCTGGCGCGCCGGCCTCGTCGTCTCCATCGCCATTCCGCTGGTGCTCGCGATCACCTTCCTCTACATGCGCGTGACCGACATCTCGTTGCAGCGCATTTCGCTCGGCGCGCTGATCATAGCCCTCGGCCTCTTGGTGGACGACGCCATGATCGCCGTCGAGATGATGGTGGCGCGGCTGGAGGCCGGCGACGATCTGCGCAAGGCGGCGACCCATGTCTATACCAGCACCGCCTTTCCGATGCTCACCGGCACTTTGGTCACCGTCGCCGGATTCATCCCCGTCGGCCTCAATTCGAGCGCGGCGGGCGAATTCACCTTCACGCTTTTCGTGGTCATCGCCGTCTCGCTGGTGACCTCGTGGATTGTCGCGGTGCTGTTCACGCCGCTGCTCGGCGTCACCCTCCTGCCGGCGGCGATGAAAGGCCATCACGAGACGGGCAAAAGCTGGTTCGCGCGCGGCTTCGACCGCGCGCTCAACGTCTGCATGAACCATCGCTGGCTTACGATCGGCGCGACGCTGGCCACCTTTTTCGTCGCCATCTTCGGGATGGGCTTCGTGCAGCAGCAATTCTTCCCCAGCTCCGACCGTCCCGAACTGATCATCGACTGGAACCTGCCGCAGAACGCCTCGATCGAGGACACCAACGACCAGATGGCGCGGTTCGAGCGCGAGGTGCTGGCGAAGGATCCGGATGTCGATCACTGGTCCACCTATGTCGGCGAGGGCGCCAAGCGTTTCGTCCTGTCCTTCGACGTGCAGCCGGCCAACATCGCCTTCGGGCAGATGGTGATCCTGACGAAGAGCATCGAAGCCCGCGACCGGCTGCGCCAGAACTATCACGACTGGCTGCGCAAGGCCTTTCCCGGCACGGACGCCTTCGTCCATCTGCTCGACATCGGCCCGCCCGTCGGACGCCCGGTGCAATATCGCATGAGCGGCCCGGATATCGACAAGGTCCGCGACTATGCGCAGCAACTCGGCAATATTGTCGCCAGGAACCGCCACCTCGGCGACGTGACCTTCGACTGGATGGAGCCGGCGCGCATGGTGCGCGTAAACGTGCTGCAGGACAAGGCGCGCACGCTCGGCGTCTCCTCGCAGGACATCGCCACGACCATCAACAGCGTGGTCAACGGCGCCGACGTCACCCAGGTCCGCGACGACATTTATCTTGTCGATGTCATCGCCCGCGCCCGCAACAAGGAGCGCGGCTCGGTGGAAACCTTGCAGAACCTGCAATTGCCGGCGGCGAACGGCCAGTCCGTGCCTCTGGCCTCGGTCGCCAATTTCAGCTTCGGGCTGGAGCAGCCGACGATCTGGCGGCGTTCGCGCCTGCCAACCATCACGATCAAGGTCGCGGTCACCGACAGCGTCCAGCCGGCGACCGTGGTCGGCGAGCTGGAACCGGGGGTGAAAAAATTCGCCGACGCGCTGCCGCCCGAATACAAGGTCGAGGTCGGCGGCGCGGTCGAGGAAAGCGCCAAGGCGCAGGGGCCGATCAACGCCGTGATGCCGCTGATGCTTTTCATCATGGCGACGATCCTGATGATCCAGCTTCAGTCCTTCAGCAAATTGTTCCTCGTCTTCGCGGTGGCGCCGCTCGCGGTGATCGGCGTCGTCGCCGCTCTTCTGGCGAGCCACGCGCCGATGGGCTTCGTGGCGACGCTGGGCATATTGGCGCTGATCGGCATCCTGATCCGCAATTCGGTGATCCTGATCATCCAGATCGACTCGTTGCGCAAGGAGGGCGTCGCCCCGTGGAACGCCGTGCAGGAGGCGACCCAGCACCGCATGCGGCCGATCATGCTGACCGCCGCCGCGGCGACCCTGGCGCTGATCCCGATCTCGCGCGAAATCTTCTGGGGTCCCATGGCCTATGCGATGATGGGCGGCATCATCGTCGGCACCGTGCTGACGCTTCTGTTCCTGCCGGCGCTCTATCTCGCCTGGTTCCGAATTCCGAAGCCGGCCGATACTGGACATCAGGCCTGAGCCAGTCCATCTAAAGGGCATGAACGAACCCGTCCCGTCCCTGCAGGCGGCGTGCGCAAACATCTGGCTGTGGCTTGCCGCCGGCCTGGCCGTCACGCTGGGGGGCGGCGCGCTGGCGCTGTGGGCGGCCTATGGGCCGGTGGTCTTCGTCAACACGCTCAACGCCGCCTGGACCTGCCTGTAGGACTTCATGCCCCCGCGCAAGACCAAGACCCCGCCGAAAACCCCGCTTCCCCTTCTGTGGATGCTCGCAGGCTTCGCCGGCGCGCTCGCCCTTTCCGCGATCGGCCTCGGCTTTCTGTCCAGCGAAAAGCCCGCCGCGCCCGCGCCGTCGGCCATCGGCGGGCCTTTCGTCCTGGAGAGCGGCGGCGCGAAGGTCTCCGACCGGGATCTGCGCGGCGAGCCGTTCCTCGTTTTTTTCGGCTATACCCATTGCCCCGACGTCTGCCCGACGACGCTCGCCCAGATCTCCGAGATCCTGCGCGCGCTGGGCCCTGACGCGAAGATCAAGGTCCTCTTCGTCACGGTCGATCCCGAGCGCGACACGCCGCAGCTCATGCAGGATTATGCGAGCAGTTTCGACCCGCGCGTCATCGGCCTGTCCGGCGACCGCGCTGCGATCGACCAGATCATGAAGGCCTATCGC
>JAKANG010000236.1 GCA_021812505.1 Pseudomonadota bacterium | reverse complement strand
GCCCAGTTCCGCGATTTGTTTCCCTCCAAGGGCGCGGCGCTCGGCGGCTTTTCCCGTCGCATCGACCGGCAGGTGCTGGAAGGCGGCGCGAGCGCGGGGGAAAGCCCAAAAGACCGGCTGTTCGACGTGCTGATGCGCCGCTTCGACGCCATGGCGCCCTACAAGGCGGCGCTGAAGAACATCGACGACTGGGCGATGCGCGAGCCCCTGGCGCTCGCGGAGCTCAACAAGCTCGCCGTCAATTCGCTGCGCTTCATGCTGGAGGCGGCGGGCCTCAACAGCGAGGGGCCGATGGGAGCCCTCAAATTGCAAGGGCTGGTTCTCGCATGGGCCCATGTCTTCCATGTCTGGCTCGCCGACGACAGCGCCGACAATTCCAAGACCATGGCCGCGCTCGACCACGAACTGGCGCGCGGCGAAACCTGGGTCGAACGCGCCGACGAAGCCCGACGCAGGCTGGAGCCTCTGGCGAAACCCCTGATCGGACTGGCGGAACGCGTTTTCGGCGTCGCCACGCGCCGCTGATTCATTCCTTCCCCAGACAGCATTTCTTGTATTTCCTGCCGCTCCCGCACGGGCAAGGGTCATTGCGGCCCACATTCTTGAACTTGTTTTCCGCCGGCTCGGGCGGCGCCTCGTCTTGCTCGTCTAAAACGGCGAGGGCGTCGAGCGCGTCCTCGATCGGTTTGATGCCGCGTTCCTCGAAAACATCGGCGAGGTTTTCAGCGGCGCGGCTCGCGCGCAGGTCGGCCTGGAAATCCTCGAAGCCCAAGGCGTTCCGGTCGACGAAACCCTGGCGGAAGGCGCGCGCCGCCAGAGGCTCCAGCTCACTCAGGCCCAGCAGCGCGACGCAGCCCTGCCAGCCATACCAGACGGGGTGATTTTCGCGCGGCTGCAAGGTCTCGAAGCAGGAAGCCAGATAAGTCTTGGCGTCTTCCATCGGGATGACGCCCGTCGCGGCCAGAGCCGAATAACACTCGAGCGCAGCGACGCGGCCCCATTCGTCGGCCTGCGGCGCCTCGACAAGCTTTTTCAGGCCTTCAAGATCGCCGGAATAAAGACTGAGCAGGATGGCGGGAAGGGTTTCCGAAACCGCGTCGCCGATCATGTCATAGAGAACCTCGCCCTCCATCGCGACGGAAAGCAGAGGCTCCCAGGCCTCGGCCTCGCGCTTTTCCGCCATCAGGTGCAGGCCGAAAATGACCTTTTCCGCGTTTTCCGGGCTACGGTCGGCGCCCGAGGCGAAACTTTTCAGCGCGTCGAGCAAGGGCCCCCGCGCGAAGGACCATTTCTGGCGCAGCGTCATTAAGGCGTCGAGCGGGAAAGTCTCGGCCCCGGAAAGATCGTCCAGAGCCATTTGAACAAGAGTCATCGGAGCGTTCCTAAACCGGCACCCGCACGCTGGCGCGCAGGCCGCCGAGCGGGCTGGTGGCAAGAAAGATTTCGCCGCCATGCGAGCGGGCGATGTCGCGGGCGATGGCGAGGCCGAGGCCGGTGCCGCCCTCGTCCTGGTTGCGGGCCTCGTCCAGCCGCACGAAAGGCCGGAACACTTCCTCGCGCTGCTCGGCCGGGATGCCCGGCCCGTCGTCATCGACGTGAATCTGGAGGAATTTGGCGTCGCAGGAGCCTTCGAGGCGAATGCGGCGGCCGTGGCGCGCGGCATTGATCAGCAGATTGGCGAGGCAGCGCTTGAAGGCGTCGGGGCGGACCGTGGCGACCGGCTCGCCGACATAGAACACTTCGGTCTCGTGGCCGAGGCGCTCGCCTTCCTGGCGCAGGGTTTCGAGCATGGCGGGAATGTCGGTCGGCGCCGCGCCCTCGCCGATATCGCCGCGCGCGAAGGCGAGATAGGCCTCGAGCATGCGCTGCATCTCGTCCACGTCGGCGGTCAGCTCGCGCGCCTCGTTCTCGTCGGACAGCAGCGCGAGCGACAGTTTGAACCGCGTGAGGATGGTGCGCAGGTCGTGGCTCACGCCATTGAGCATCGTCGTGCGCTGCTCCATGGCGCGCTCGATGCGCCGTTTCATTTCGAGAAAGGCATAGGCCGCGCGCCGCACCTCGCGCGCGCCGCGCGGCCGGAACTCGATCTCGCGACCCTTGCCGAATTCCTCCGCCGCGTCGGCGAGCGCCAGGATGGGCCTGATCTGGTTGCGCAGGAACAGGATGGCGACGGTGATCAGCACCAGCGAGGTTCCGACCATCCAGACGATGAAGATCTGGCTGTTCGAGGCATAGGCCTGGCTGCGCAAGGCGACGGCGCGCAGGATGGCGTCGCCCATGTCCACCCGCACCTCGATGAAGTTGGAGCGCCCCACCGTGTCGATCCAGAAGGGGCGGTGAATCTGCTTGGCGATCTCGCTCGACATCGCCCGATCTACCAGGGAAAAGAAGGGTTTTGGCAAAGCCGGCGGCAGTGGCCCTGGGGGCAGGACCTCGACGTCGAGTTTGAGGCGGCGGAGCGCGATGTCCTCAAGCTTGCTGTTGTCGGGATCGAGCTTGTGGAAATCGCGATAGATGTCGATCAAGGCGGCGATGTCCTGGGTCACCGCGTTGGAGAGGCGGAAGGTGACCATCTGCCAATGGCGCTCCATGAAGACCAGCGCCACCGCCGATTGCAGCAGGACCATGGGCAGGATGACGATGAGCAGCGAGCGCGCGTAAAGCCCTTTGGGCATCAGTCCGGCAAGCGCGCGGCCGAAAGACCGCCACAGGCCCAGGGCCGGACGGAGGACCCTCGCCGCGGTTGTCATCTCTCGATCGCCAGCTTGTAGCCGAATCCTCGCACGGTCTGGAGATGCAAAGGATTGGCCGGATCGGCCTCGATCTTGCGGCGCAAACGGTTGACCTGGACGTCCACCGTCCGCTCATTGGCCGCGCCGCCGCCGCCGCCCAAAGCCTCGCGCGACACCGGCTCGCCCGGCGTCTCCACCAGCAGGCGCAGCATGTCGCGCTCGCGCTCGGTGATGCGGATGACGTCGTCGCCCTGGCGCAATTCGCCGCGGTCGGGATCGAAGGCGAATTCGCCGAACCGCACGAGATTTCCGCCCGGCGGGGCGGCCGCCGGCGCGCGCGGCGCGACGCGGCGCAGGATCGAGGCGACCCGCAGCGCCAGTTCGCGCGGCTCGAAGGGCTTGGCCATGTAATCGTCGGCCCCGGCTTCCAGCCCCTTGACGCGGTCGTCGATCTCCGAGCGCGCGGTCAGCATCAGGATCGGAGCTTCGGCGAGGGCCGTGCTTTCGGCGCGGATTTTTCTGGCGAAATCGACGCCGCTCTCGCCCGGCATCATCACATCGAGAATGATCAGGTCGAAATGCAGGCCGCGCAGGTGGGCGTAGGCCGCTTCCGCGCTTTCCGCCGCCGTCACCCGATAGCCCTCGCCCTGAAGATAGCGCTTCAGCAACTGCCGGATGCGGCGGTCGTCATCCACGATCAGCAAATGGAAGGCGTCATCCGCCAGGGGCTGGAGCTCCACGTCGGTCATCGGGCGTCTCCAGAGGCGTCTTTCGCCGCGGGATCGCGCATGGCGGCGAGGAAGGACGCGGCCTGCGCCCGCGCCCCCTCGGGCAGGCCGGCGAGCGCCCGCGCGAATCGGCGCGATTGCAGCTGCGCCAACTCCAGCGCGAGCGTCTTTCCCTTGACGGTCGGATACATCAGGCGCTGGCGGCGATCGAGCAGGCCCGGCCTCTGCTCGATGTAATTCTGGTCGAGCAGATCCTTCAGCACCCGCGACAGGCTCTGCTTGGTGATTTTCAGCAGGTCGAGCAGTTCCGCGACGGAAAGCCCCGGCCGGCGCTCCACGAAATAGAGCACGCGATGATGGGCGCGGCCGAAATTATAACGCGTCAGCAGCCGGTCGGCGTCGCCGATGAAATCGCGATAGGCGAAAAAAAGCAGTTCGATCAGGTCGAACATGGGTTCGGGCGCGGCCTGGTCCGGCGACGACTTCTGCGTAGGCCGCTCTAACGTTTCCGCCATGCGGCCCGCCTCCCGAAGCTGATCGAAAATATGTCAGCTCTATTGACATATTTCAGGTCGGGGTTTAGTCGTCAAGCCTTCCTTTCAAGGCGCTTTCGAGGATTCGTCATGTCTGTGCTGCCATTCGACCAACGCGACGGCTACATCTGGGTGAACGGCGCGCT
>JAKANG010000235.1 GCA_021812505.1 Pseudomonadota bacterium | reverse complement strand
TCGAGCAGCGGGGAGTCGATCGCCTGCAAGAGGCGAGAGGCGGCTTTGACCTCCTCGATGCCCTTGACCTCCTCGACCCCGACATTGAGCAGACCGACGGTCGGCCGCGCGACCTCGAACAGGCTGCGCGCCATGGCCGCGCCCATGATCGCGAGATCGACATAATGCTGGGCGTCGGCGCCGATGGTCGCGCCGACGTCGAGAACGATGGAGCGTCCGCGCAGGGTCGGCCACAGCGCCGCGAGCGCGGGGCGATCGATCTGGGCCATGGTGCGCAGGCAGATTTTCGACATCGCCATCAGCGCGCCGGTGTTCCCGGCCGAGACCGCGCAATCGGCGGCGCCGTCGCGCGCCGCCTCGATCGCCATCCACATCGAGGAATGGCGGCGGGTCGCGCGCAAGGCCTGGCTCGGCTTGTCGGCCATGCCCACGGCGACATTGGTGTGGCGCAACTCGGTCACCGCCTTCAGCCGGGGATGGGCGTCGAGAATGGGCGCGATTTTCGCCTCGTCGCCGAATATCAGGAAGCGAACGCCGGAACTGCGCTCAAGGAACATGGCGGCCCCCGGAACGACGACAGCGGGGCCGAAATCCCCGCCCATGGCGTCCAGCGCGATCCGCACAGGCTTTTCCATTTCCTTGTCAGACTCCGGTTCCGGCAGGGCGACAATGCATTACAGGCATGATTTTCCCCGTAAAACAGCGTCCTGTCGCAGGGCTCACGCTATGGCGCGCCGGACAATAGACGTTGCGCGGCGCTTGGCAAGCCCTTGGGCCTGGAACGGCAAGGCGTTCATTCCTTTTTCAGCTTCGCCAGGGCGGCGAAGGGCGACGGCGGCTCGCTGGCGTCCTCGATCACCGGCTCGAAGCGGGCGCCGGGCTTGCGCGGATAGGGATCGAGCCCGAGCGCGAGGAATTCCGACGCCAGGGCGCCAAGGTCGATCCGGCCGCCGACGATCGGATCGGGCGGATCGGGCTGCGCGGCCAGCGCCGCCGCCTTGTCCTGCGCCGCCTCGATCTCCGCCATGGCGCGGGCGTAGGCCGCGTCGGCCTCTGCTTCCGGCGCGAATTCGACTTCGAAGGGTTCCTCGACCTGGGCCTCGAACGGCTCCAGGGTCACCACGCAGATCTGCGTCACCACCGCCCGCACGCGGCCCTTGACCCGGAAACGGTCGCCCCCGCGCCGCGCGACCTCGGCTTCGACGCGCAGATCACGGAGCGCCACCAACCCGTCCTGTTGGGCCAGCGCCGCGCATTCCGCCGGACCTGCCTCCAGTTCGAGGCGCAAACCCTTGTCGCCCACGGTTTCGACGGCGATTGGCCGGGAAAAGGGCGGCGGTCCCGCCGGAACACAGGCTTCTGTCATGGTTTCCCCTTTTTTTCCGTGATCGCCGGATCTCTCGTCGCGAAGCGTCAGGGCGCCGGAAAAGGCGCCTCGCCGCGCATGAAGATGTCGATCGGCGTTTCGTCGAGCAAGGCCTTGGCGCGCAGGAAATAGGCGGCGAGCGGCGCGCCGTCGCCCTGGCCGGCGAGGATATTGCGCGCGAGCGCCGCCGACAGAGCCGCCTCGCCCTCCGCGCAAGCTTTCCCATAGGCCGCGCCCCGTCCCATGAAGGCGCGGGCGAGCTTTTTCATTTTCTTGGGCACGCCGACATCCGATATGCCGACCTCCCGCAAGGCGTCGTCGAAGCCGCTGAAAATGGCGTCGGACACGGACTGCGCCAGCTTCGGCCCCGGCTCGGGCAGGAGGCTCAAACGCCGCAGAACCAGCCCCGCGTTGAGGGTGAGGAGTTCGAAACGTCCCTCGAACGTGTCCGCGACGCCATAGGGCGGCAGGAAAAAGGCGGGAAGGCGCGACTGGGCGACGACCGCCCGGTGCAGGCCCACGATCTGATCTTCCAGCTGATTCTTGCGAAAAAAACCGAAAATCATGCTGCTCCTTCGTGCGAGAGTTTTTTGGCGGCCCATTTCGGTCACATGCTTCGATCGCGGAATTGGATCGCCGAGTTGGCCTTGCTTTTGCGCTCAGCGGGGGGTAGGCGTGTGCGCGACCGGATGCAAGGCAAAAAAATAGCGGGAGCGGTTGGCGTATGCCAGAGCGGCCGTTAAAGGACTTCAGGAGCGGTTGGCGCAGGCCAGAGCGGCCGCTCGATACTTGATCGACGGATGGAGATTGCGAATGCGGGCGAAGATTGATGGGCGCAAGGGACGGGTTCAACCGCGCCGGGCGCTCGCCGGCGGTTTCCTCGCTCTCGCTGTCGCTCTACCCTTCGCGCCGCTTTCGGGCTGCTCCACGCTCGACGAAAACACCATCCATCGCGGCTATGTCTTCGACGACAAGACCGTCGCCCAGGTCCATCCCGGCATGCCCGCCGAACAGGTCCTGCTTCTGCTGGGGACGCCGTCTACCACCTCAACGGTCGGCATGGAGGCGTGGTACTATGTCAGCCAGCAGATCGAACGGATGATTCCGGCGATGCCGGCGAAGATCACCAAGCAGCGGGTCTTCGCAGTCTATTTCGACAGCAACAAGAAGGTCGCCCGCACGGCGAATTACGGGCTCGAGGACGGCCGCGTCGTCGATTTCACCACCCACAAGACCGTCACCGGCGGCGGCGAGAACCGTCTGCTCCAGCTCCTGCTCAGCCAGATGGGCAAGTACAAGTACCAGTTCTAACGGAGGGTCAAGCCCCGCCGACCATTTGGCCCGTGGTCGGAATTGCATTGAAGCCAAGCGGCCCTAACGCCTTCGGCGGCGAATTCGCATGGCCTCCGCGTAACTCAAAGCCACGGCGCCCGGCAAAACCAGCGCCCTCGCTGGCGGGGAAGCGTTCCCCACCCGCGAGGGCGAAGGGAATCGTCTAACCGTCGGCGTCAGGCGCGGCGTCCCAATCCGATTCGTCCTGAGGCGGCCCCCAATTCGCCTGTGGCGGAGGCGGCCCGATGTCCATTTCATCCGGTGGCGGACCCATATCCGCTTTCCAATCCGATTGTGGCGGAGGCGGCCCCTCATCTGCTTCGTCCGGAGGCGGTCCCCAATCCGCCTGAGGCGGAGGCGGCCCTTCGTCCGCTTCGTCAGAGGGCGGTCCCCAATCCGCTGGCGGCGGAGGCGGCCCTTCCTCCGCTTGGTCCAAGGGCGGTCCCAATCCTTCCGCTTCGCCCGGAAGCGGAGTCGCCCGCCAATCTGACGACGACGGCGGCGCCCCCCAACCCACGGGCGGCGCGGGCGGAACATGGCGCCAGCCCGGCGGCGCGCTCCAGCCAGGCGGCGGCGCTTGCGCCGCAGGGGGACGATCCCATTGCGCCTCGGCCGCCGTCGTTCCGACAGCGCTGACGGCAAGCACGACGACGCCCAAGAACCTGAAATCGCCACGACGATTCAAATGTTTCATATCGGACCTCCCCAGGACATCGCGCCGGCTGAGCTGCGCGCCACCGATTCGAGCCGAGAGGATGGTAGCATGATTTTCGATTCGCAATTCCTCGCCGCCGTCGCGGAAAGCGCGCGTCTCTTCGGTTGCCTGGAGGCCGGTCTTCGCCGTAAAATTCTTCCGTTCTCATGTCCCTGCGCGGGAGGCCCGCTTTGCCCGTGGACCCTTATGTCACGCTGGGAGTCGGGAAGTCCGCCTCCCAGGATGAAATCCAGAAGGCCTACCGACGGCTGGCAAAGAAGCTGCATCCCGACCTCAATCCCGGGAACAAGAAGGCCGAGGAGCAGTTCAAGGACGTCACCGCCGCCTACGATCTCCTTGGCGACGCGGAGAAACGCGCGCGATTCGACCGCGGCGAAATCGACGCCTCGGGCGCGGAACGCCCTGCCCATCGCTATTATCGCGATTTCTCCGAGGGCGCCTCGCCCTATTCGAGCGAGGCGGGCTACGAGGATTTCGGCGACGCCGACGAGATTCTCGCGCAGATGTTCAGCCGCGGCGGCCGGGCGCGCGCGCATATGCGCGGCGCCGACATTCACTACCGGCTGACGCTGGATTTTCTGGAGGCCGTCAACGGCGGCGAACGGCAGGTCGTCCTCCCGGACGGCTCGGCGCTCGACGTCAGGATCCCGGCCGGAACCCGCGAAGGCCAGATCCTGCGGCTGCGCGGCAAAGGGCGGCCCGGGTTCGGCGACGGACCCGCCGGCGA
>JAKANG010000234.1 GCA_021812505.1 Pseudomonadota bacterium | reverse complement strand
GAACCGGGCGAAAGCATAGGGCTGTCGATCAGGCCAAGCCGCAGCTTCTTTTTCGCCACCATGGCGTCGAGGCTCTGGAAAGCCTTTCGGCAATACGGGCAGTTGTAATCGAAGATCTCGATCGCCGCCGGACCGGAGCCGAACCACGACAGACCGGGCGCGACATTGGCGTCGACCCCCGGGGGCAGAGGGACGAGGGACAATTCGTCGGCGTCGACCGCGTGGGCCGGGGCTGCCGGCAGAAGCGCGAGGCTCGCAAGGAAAAGGCGTCGGTCCAAGAAATGCTCCTTCAGGTTCGGGCGCCAGCATAGGGCGCTGGCGACGGAGGGCAAGCCAAGCGCGCAAATGTCGCAAAACTGCGATAAAAGGGCAGACAATGAGCGAATCTCCGCCTTCCGTCGCGCCCCTGCGCTTCACCGCCCGCGCCCTGCTGCTCGGCGACCGCATCGACCTGGTCGGTCTGGAGCGCGCCGACGCCATTTCGGCCTCGCCGCTTGCTTTTCACGTCGGGCAAAACGGCAAGGTCGCTCTCTATCGCTATGGCGTCGCCGTGCTCGCCGGCCTGACTCCATTGGAGGAAGAGGACGTGCTCGCCCGACTCAAGGACCGGGTCGTCGGCTCGCCGCTGCGCAAGGAGGACGAGGCGGTGACCCTGCTGGTCGGCGAGGCGGAGGACCGCGTCGCCCCCAATGGCGCAGTCGCGCTCAAGGACCTGTCCAACGAGCGTTTCCTGGTCTTCGCCGACGCCATCGCCAAATCCGTGGCGCTGGCGCGCGACGAGCGCGAGGTCAATATCGTCTTTGACAAGGTTGAGCCTCTGGCCAATGTGCTGGGCCGTCACGGCCGCCCGATGCGCAACCGCCGCGAAATGTTGCGCCTGATCGGCCAGGCGCTCGGGGTGCAGCACCGGCTCTCGGGCCGTGTCGCGGTCGAGGACAAGCCCGACGTGCTGTGGGACCGGCCGGACCTGGAGCGGCTCTTTGCCAGGCTGGAGGATGAATATGAACTCAAGGAACGCGGCCAAACGCTCCAACGGAAGCTTGACGTCATCGTCGAGACCGTCCGGGCGCTGACCGACATCATCGACGCCGATCGCTCATCCTTCATGGAACTGGCGATCGTCTTGCTCATCATCACGGAAATCGGCATTTCCTTGTTCGAAATCCTGTTCGCGCGCGGGCGCTGAACCGCGTGACATTTTTGCCATGGCGACGCTTGCGCAACGCCGTGTTTGGGCGCCGGCATTGACAGGGCGGCCATTTCTTCCCACAGAGAGGGCTCATTGCGCGGGCGCCGGCAACGGAGTCGGCCGGCGCGGCGCGGCGCGCGTTCCGGCGGCGAACAACGCGCAAGCCCTTATCGCAAGCCGCCGAAGAGACCGGACCTTGTTCGCCGCCCTACAGGAAAAACTCAGCAAGAAGCTGCTCACCAAGGGGCAGATGCACCTGATCGGGCGCCTGATGCGCGACCAGGGCCGGAAGCATGTGTGGGCCTATCTCGCGGCTTTCATGCTGATGGGGATCATCGCCGTCACCACCACCCTGTCCGCCTATATCATGAAATTCATCGTCGATCGCATCTTCGTCGATCGCAACATCGTCGCGATGTACGCCATCGGCGGCTCGATCGCCGCGATCTATGTCGCCAAGGGCTTCGCCACCTATGGGCAGCAGGTGATCCTGTCGCGGATCGCCAACAAGATCATCGCCGACAGCCAGATCAGGATTTTCGAAAAGCTTCTGGTGATGGACGTCAGCTTTTACCACCACCGCCATTCGACCGAGTTCCTCGCCCGCCAGGCTTTCGTGTCCCAGTCGGCTGGCAATGCGCTCAATACCCTGGTCACCGCCTTCGGCCGCGATGTGCTGACCACGCTCGGCCTGACCTTCGCCATGTTCCATCAGGACGCTCGGCTGGCCGTGATCGCCATCATGATCATGCCTGTGGCCATTGTGGGCGTCCGCCGGCTCGGCACCCGCGCCAGGCGCGTGATGACCACCGAATTCCAAGGCTTCGCCGCCATTCTTGAATCCCTTCAGGAGACGACCCTGGGCATCAAGGTGGTGAAATCCTTCAACCTCGAATCGTTCATGCTCGCACGGCAGGTGACCGCGATCCGCAGCTTCGAGACGGCGGCCAACAGGCTGTCGCGGGTGCAGTCGCGCTCCAGCCCTCTGATGGAGACGCTCGCCGGCGTCGCGGTGGCGCTGGTCGTCGTCTATGGCGGTTACCGGGTGATCTATCACGGCGAGCAGCCCGGCAATTTCTTCGCCTTTATCACCGCCTTGCTCTTGGCGACCGAGCCGGCGAAGCGCGTCGCGCGTCTGCATGTCGACATCAGCTCCTCGCTGCTCGGGGTCGATTTTCTTTACAAGTTCCTCGACGAGAAAACGCCGGAAGCCGAGCCTGCGGACTTGCCGGACCTGAAGATTACGGCCGGGCGCGTCGAGTTCGACAATGTTCTTTTCGGTTATCGCACCGGCGAAGTGGTGCTCAAATATCTGAGTTTCGTGGCCGAGCCAGGAGAAACAACGGCTCTGGTGGGGCGCTCCGGCGGCGGCAAGACCACCGCCATGAGCATGATCCTGCGCTTTTACGAACCGCTCGCTGGCAGGATACTCATCGACGGTCAGGATATTTCCGCCTTTTCGCGGCGCTCGCTGCGCAGCCAGATCGCCTATGTCGGGCAGGACACATTCCTGTTCAAGGGCTCGATCCGCGACAATATCCGCTTCGGCCGGCCAAGCGCGAGCGAAGAGGAGATCGTCGCGGCGGCCAAGGCCGCTTTCGCGCATGATTTCATCATGTCCTTCGAGGGAGGCTACGATTCGCCCGTCGGCGAACATGGCGCGCAGCTCTCGGGCGGCCAGCGGCAGCGGATCTCGATCGCCCGCGCCTTCCTCAAGGACGCGCCGCTGATCCTGCTCGACGAGGCCACCTCGGCGCTCGACACCGAGTCCGAGCGGGCGGTCCAGGAGGCGTTGAAGACGCTGTGCGCCGGCCGCACCACGATCGTCATCGCCCATCGGCTCAGCACCGTCGCCAGCGCCGAACGCATCTGCGTCATCGAAGGCGGCCGGGTGATCGAATCCGGCCGTCAGGACGAACTTCTCGCGCGCGACGGCGTTTATGCGATCTTGCACAAAACCCAGTTCGAACGCGGCCTGGCGCTGGCCGCGCCGGGCGCGGCGGCGGAATAAAATTATCGCTGGCGCAAGAGCGATATCAATGTGATGTATAATAGATGCATGTTATCCATCTGAAATAAAAATAATATTGCGTTTATTGACGACCTTGGCGGACGAGACATGGCGCCGCGGATGGAAAAGGCCGTGGTTTTGCGCGATGCTGGGCGCCTCCAGGCGGATGATTCCCGCCACATCGTGTTTTCCGGTCCGCTACATGTCCAAAGCCGTCCCGTCCGAGCCTATTCTGACCGTCGCCGAAATCGAGAAACTGCTCGAAGATGTTTTCCCGCAACTCCATCACGGCGGCCGCACGGTGATGGTCGAACAGGTCGCGCCCATGGCCGCGCGGCTGCGGCTGATCGCCCATGAGCGTCACTTGCGCCCCGGCGGCACGGTGTCCGGCCCCGCCATGTTCACTCTGGCCGACGTCGGGATCTGGGTGGCGATCTTTTCGCATCTCGGCCCGGAAGCGCTCGACGCGGTGACGATGAATCTCAACATCAACTTCCTGCGCAAGCCGCCCCATGGCGACGTTCTGGTCGATTGCCGCCTGCTGAAGCTTGGCAAGAGGCTCGCCGTGGGCGAGGCGACCCTGTTTTCGGAGGGCGCCGCGGAGCCGGTCGCCCATGCGGTGGGGACCTATTCCATCCCGGCGCCGCGCAAATAAGGTATCATTATACCACAAACGTGAATCGCCCGCATTTCCGGGAAAAATCTCGGTTCTTGACGTTGACAAGGCGTTGCGCCGCCCGTAAAAGCCCGCATCTTCCCGCCGGGCTTTTCCGCCCGGTCATTCCTGGAAAAGAGACATGTACGGCAAGACCTATTCGGCCAAGGCGGCCGAAATCGAGAAGAAATGGGTTTTGATCGACGCCAAGGGGCTGGTCGTCGGCCGCCTCGCCTCGATCATCGCTCTGCGCCTGCGCGGCAAGCACAAAGCGACTTTTACGCCC